>JASEHA010000009.1 GCA_030018795.1 bacterium | reverse complement strand
TGAATTTCGTGGATAATGCGATAAAGCTGATAGCTATTTTCAACCGCACAGGTCGCAAATTTTCTTATAATTAACAAAGTCGCAAAAAACATCTTGACAAAATTAGGGATGTAAAGTATAATGTCTCACATTTAGCATATAGTTTTACATTGGGGGTTAGTTTTAAGGAGAGGGTTATGAAACTTCTGGCTGATTATATGTGGGTTGTCTTATTTATGGGGCTTGGGATGCTGTTTGTTTTTGGCGGGTATATAACCAGCTGGCTTATTCGACCGAGCAAACCATCATCGAAAAAGCTGTTTACCTATGAGTGTGGAGAGGTGCCGGTTGGGTCATCATGGGTGCAGTTCAATATTCGATACTATCTTTTTGCCTTGATTTTTGTTATCTTTGACGTTGAGGTTGCCTTTCTATTTCCGTGGGCAGTTGTTTTTAAAGAATTAGGATTGGTTGCTTTTGTAGAAATGATGATTTTTATGGCTATTTTGCTGGTTGGCTTGCTTTATGCGTGGCGCAAAGGTATATTGAAATGGATGTAATGTAGCACAAGCTTCCAGCTTGTGAATCAGAGGTGTAATGATGAGTCTTCTTGAAACAGTAGGCGTAACAATTGAGCGTGTGCCTGGTGGGCAAATAATCCTGGCACCAATAGATTTTATGATAAATTGGGCAAGGCGTTCATCCTTATGGCCCATGACCTTTGGTCTGGCGTGTTGTGCTATAGAAATGATGGCTACCGGTGCATCCAGATATGATTTTGATCGATTTGGGGCAGGGGTATTCAGACCGTCACCAAGGCAGTCTGACCTGATGATTGTTGCTGGCACAGTAACCTATAAGATGGCACCGCGTCTGGAATTGTTGTATAACCAGATGCCTGACCCTAAATGGGTAATATCCATGGGCAGTTGTGCCAATTCTGGCGGGATATTTAATACCTACAATGTGGTGCAGGGTGTGGACAAGATTATTCCTGTTGATGTCTATGTTCCTGGTTGTCCACCAAGGCCTGAGGGGCTGTTGTATGGATTGATGAAGTTGCAGGATAAGATTAAGGGGATGAGTATTGTAGGTTAAATAGGTTAAAGGAGTAGGGTGGGTAGTGCTTACCCTACCATTGAATTAGAAGAGGCAAGGATGAGTAAACAAGAGATTATCGAAGCAGTAAAGGCAAAATTTACAGATGTAATTGAATCGGTAGATGATACAAAGGATTTAACCATTCGGGTAAAGAAGGAAAATATCCTTGAGATATGCAGGTTTCTTGCATGTGCACCTGATTTAGGGTTTGATTATCTGTCAGATATCTGTGGTGTAGATTATTCAGCCAGACAACCCCGCTTTGATGTTGTTTATCATATCTATTCCGTAAATAAAAAGCATCGTCTGAGAATAAAGGCTGCTGCTGGCGAAAATGAGTCTATCGATTCAGTAGAAAGCGTCTGGAAGGCAGCTAACTGGTATGAACGTGAGGTTTATGATATGTTTGGTATTGTGTTTGATAACCATCCTGATCTCAGGCGAATCCTTTTGCCTGATGATTGGAAGGGACACCCATTGCGTAAGGATTATCCATTGGTGACAGATGTGGGCGAGAAATGGCTTGAGGAAAAGCTGGTAACACATGTGCCGGTGTAAGGATAGGTGGGTAGCACAGACATCCCTGTCTGTGCTGTTAGAACCATAAGAGGCAGAAAGAGGAAGAAAGAGGAAAAAGATGTCAGAGGTTCAGGAATTAATCGTTAATATGGGTCCTCAACACCCAAGTACGCATGGGGTGCTGAGGTTAATCGTTCATCTTGATGGTGAGGTAGTAACCAGGGTTATACCTGATCTTGGTTATTTGCATCGGGGACTGGAGAAGCTGGCTGAGAATAAGACCTATGCCCAGTTTTTGCCGGTTACAGACAGACTGGATTACCTGGCTGCTATCTCTAATAACCTTGCCTATTGCCTTGCAGTGGAAAAGCTGCTGGGTCTGGATGTGCCTAAGAGGGCAAGCTATATCAGGGTAATCCTGGCTGAATTGACAAGGATAGTCAGCCATCTTGTCTGGCTGGCAACCCATGCCCTTGATTTAGGGGCATTTACCCCATTTTTGTATTGCTTCAGGGAAAGGGAGCTGCTTCTGGACATCTTTGAGATGTATTGCGGCTCAAGGCTTACCACAACTGCCTTCCGTATTGGCGGGGTGCCAAAGGATATAGACAGTCAGATTAAACAAAAGATAGAAGAATTTGTAAAAATATTTCCGTCAAAGATGAATGAGTATGAGGCATTATTAACAAATAATAAGATATGGCTTGAGCGAACAATGAATGTAGGTATTATCTCTGCAGAGGATGCTATAAATTATAGCCTGAGTGGCCCCTGTGTCCGTGGCTCAGGGGTTGAGTGGGATATTCGTCGGGCAGAACCATATTGCGTTTATAATGAGCTTGACTTTGATATCCCAACCGGTCGCGGGGTAGGGGATACATATGATCGGTATCTGGTGCGTCTGGAAGAGATGAGACAGAGTAACAGAATGATTAAACAGGCATTTGAGAAAATGCCAGAGGGCAATCTTATGGCAGATGACCCAAGGGTTGTGCCTCCAACAAGGGATAATGTGCAGACAAGGATTGAATCACTCATTCATCATTTCCATATTATGGCTGAAGGGTTTAACCCGCCAGTGGGTGAGGTGTATCAGGCTATTGAGGCACCAAAGGGAGAGCTTGGCTTTTATATCATTAGTGATGGCTCACCAAAACCATATCGGATGAAGATTCGTGTTCCGTCCTTTGCTAACCTTCAGGCAATTGAGAAGATGTGTGAAAATGGCATGATGCTGGCAGATGTGGTGGCTATTATTGGAACGCTTGATATTGTTTTGGGTGAGATTGATAGGTAGAGGGATGAAAATGGGTGAGGTAAATGTAAGACTTTATCTTGAAAATGCATGGGACAGGTATCAATGTACATGTAAAGAGATTGAGGAATCACAGATTCGAAGGGAAGAGGTAATAGCCCTTGTAGATACTGGAGCAGTAATGTTGATGCTGCCACAAGACCTGGTCGAATCTCTCGGACTTATTTCTACAAGGAAGGCAATTGTCAGGTATGCAGATGAAAGGAAAGAAGAGAGAGATGTCGCGGGTATGGTAGCAATTAAAATCGGTAAGCGAGAGATGATGACCGAATGTATTGTGGGCTATCCAGGCTCTGAACCCTTAGTTGGGCAAGTTGTTATGGAAGTAATGGATTTGTTGGTAGATTGTAATGAACAGACATTAAGACCAAGACCAGAGTCTCCATATCTACCATTATTAAAGATGAAGTAATTTGTGTCTCTACATTATAAGGCAGGGAAATTATGACCGAATGTAAATGCAGTCAGGATTCAAGCATAGAAGTATTTTCGTCCGAACAGCTGGCACAGATAGATGCGATAGTGGCTAAGTATGGGGCAAAGTCCAATTATCTTATCCCTATCCTGAAGGAAACGCAGGAGATGTTTGGTTATTTGCCGGCTCAGCTGCAACGGCATATTGCTCTGGGAATTAATGTGCCGGCAAGCCATATCTTTGGGGTAGTTACCTTTTATGCCTTTTTTAATACCGTGCCAAGGGGTAAGTATCTGATTAAGGTTTGTACTGGGACGGCCTGTTATGTTAAGGGTGCGATGGAGATTATTACAAGGATTGAATCTGAATTAGGGATTCAGATTGGGGAAACTACTGAGGATAAAAGGTTTACCCTTGAGGCTGTGCGCTGTGTTGGAGCTTGTGGGCTTGCTCCGGCTGTGTTGGTTGGCGAGGATACCCATGGCATAGTTACGCCTGGGAAGATAATGGATATATTAAGGAGGTATGAGTAAAATGGCTTGTAAAACAGAAAAGGTTACGAAAGTTACGAAAGAGATGAAGTGTTGCTACATGGAAAGGGTGTGTAATGCAGATTGTGCTGCCTACTGTATCAGTGAGAGTCTGAGTAATATTGGTGCACAGCTTGGTATGCCTAGCATGACCTGCTTTCGTCTTTTAACATCGGCAGCTACGATGTTAGACGCTGTTAAGGATGTAATGGAGGATGAAGATTGGGACGAGGATTGGGACGAGGATGAAGACGATGACGAGGATGAGGAGATAACATAGGTTTGGTAGAGACGTGATTAATTGCGTTTCTATAGATTCACAGACAGGGATGTCTGTGCTACCCATAGAGGAGAATATTCGATATGTCAGCAAGGTTGACTGTAGAATCATTACAACAACTTAGAGAGCAAGAGTTTGAGAAGATAAGGATTCGTCTGGAACAAGGTGATCAAATACAGGCGGAAAGGTATCATCTTTTACTCTGTGCAGGTATGGGCTGTATGGCTTGTGGCACCATGAAGGTTAAGGCTGGATTAGAAAAGGCATTAGCAGAGCGTGGTGTGCAGGACAGGGTGGATATTGTCCTTACTGGCTGTAATGGATTCTGTGCGGTTGGCCCGCTTATGGTAGTCTATCCTGGCGGTGTCTTTTACCATAAGCTTGATGAGGAAAATATCGCTCTCTTTGTTGAGGAGCATATTGTTAATGGCAGGCTTGCTGAGGAGATTCTCTTTCAGATACCCGGAGAAAAGCAGAAAAGTGTTCATTTGAGTGATATTCCCTTTTTTGCCAGGCAGCAATTGCTTGCCCTGCGAAATAGCGGGTTGATTCATGAAGAGAAGATTGATGAGTATATTGCTCGTGATGGGTATCAGGCATTGGCCAATGTCCTGACTAAGATGACTCCAGAGGATGTTATTAATGAGATGATTGTCTCTGGTCTCCGTGGTCGTGGCGGCGGCGGGTTTCCAACCGGGAAGAAATGGGAAGAGTGTCGAAGGTATAAGAATTTCCCAAAATATACGGTTTGTAATGGTGATGAGGGTGATCCCGGGGCATTTATGGATAGGTCAGTGTTAGAGGCTGACCCTCATGCTGTCTTAGAGGGTATGGCAATCTCAGCCTATGCTATTGGCGGGGTGGAAAAGGGGTATATCTATGTTCGGGCAGAATATCCTCTGGCTATGCATAGATTGAATATTGCGATTGAACAGGCAAGGGAATATGGATTGTTGGGCAAGAATATCTTTGGAACGGATTTTAACTTTGATATAGAGATATACCCAGGGGCAGGTGCCTTTGTCTGCGGTGAGTCAAGTGCCTTGATGTATTCTATTGAGGGTAAACGTGGTATGCCCAGAATAAAACCGCCAAGGTCGTCTGAGGCAGGTCTCTGGGGACAGCCAACCAATCTGAATAATGTTGAGACCTTTGCTAATGTGCCCCAGATTATCCTTAATGGCGGGGCATGGTTTGCCTCTATGGGCACAGAGGGCAGTAAAGGGACAAAGGTCTTTGCCTTAACCGGAGCAGTGAATAATGTTGGATTGGTTGAGGTGCCAATGGGTACCAGCCTGAAAGAGCTGGTGTTTGATATTGGCGGCGGCATCTCAGATAAACGAAAGTTCAAGGCAGCTCAGCTTGGTGGACCATCTGGTGGATGCATACCAGAGAGCTTGATTGATGTAAAGATAGACTTTGATTCGCTTACTGAAGCCGGGGCAATGATGGGTTCTGGCGGTGTGGTGGTGATGCATAATGCCACCTGTATGGTTGATACAGCACGGTTTTTTACAGATTTTTCTGTGGATGAGTCCTGCGGAAAGTGTGTTCCCTGCCGAATCGGTTTAAGGGTTATGCTCAATAAGCTTGAGGATATTGTCTCTGGCAGGGGGCAGGAAGGGGATGTTGAGTTCTTAGAGAGACTGGGAAATCATATCAAGGCTACATCCCATTGCGGGCTTGGCCAAACTGCTTCTAATCCTGTCCTGTCAACCATTCGTTATTTCAGGGATGAGTATGATGCCCATATCAAGGAAAAACAATGTCCGGCCAGGGTTTGTATTGATCTGATAAAATTTGAGGTGAATGAGGAGAAATGCAAGATGTGTGGATTGTGCCTTAAAGCCTGTTCAACAGGTGCTATTATCTGGGAAAAGAAGCAAAAAGCTGTAATAGACAGGGCAAAATGCACACGGTGCAGGTCGTGTGTGACGGCTTGTAAGTTTGATGCGATTGATTGATGATGTGTTATAAACTGCTAAGTAGTTTAGGGCAGATAAGGCTGAACTTGTGCACATGAATGAACAGGGTGTGTGGAATGCAAGGCAGTGAATATTGAAATTGAACGCGAGGAAGATGGCCGATGGATAGCTGAAGCACCCGATTTATATGGTGTTATGGTATACGGACAGAGTCAGGAAGAATCGATTTACAGGGTTGAGGCTCTGGCATTGCGTGTGATGGCTGATCAGCTTGAACATGATTTTATGTGGAGAACGATATATGGTTACACTGACAATTGATGGAAAACAAATAACGGTTGCAAAGGGAACAATGATCCTTGAGGCAGCTGAAATGGCAGGGGTAAAGATACCAGCTCTGTGTGCAGATAATCGGCTGATTGGGTTTGGTGCCTGCCGTATGTGTGTGGTTCAGCTTAAGGGTCGCAGGTCATTGATCCCATCGTGTTTTAATCCGGTTAAGGATGGGATGGAGGTCATAACCAATAGCCCGGAGATAATTGAGTCAAGACGGGGGCAGTTGCAGCTTATTCTGGCAGAACACCCGCTTGATTGCCCTGTGTGTGATAAGGCAGGGGAATGTCAGCTACAGGATCTGGTCTATGAATATGGGGTTAATGATAACCCCTATCGGATGAAAGCGATTAAAAAGGCTGTAGAACGGCTTTCTCCATTGATAGAAAGGGATATGAATAGGTGTATCCTCTGCGGCAAGTGTGTCCGTATCTGTAATGAGGTGCAGGGGGTAGGGGAGATAAGCTTTATCAATCGAGGGATAAAGGCATACATTGGTACGGATTTTGACAGGCCCATGGAATGTGAATTTTGTGGTCAGTGCATCTCGGTCTGTCCGGTTGGGGCATTGAACTCAAAGATGTTTAAGTATAAGACGCGGGTCTGGGATTTAAAAAATGAGACAACACTCTGTCCCTATTGCTCAAATGGGTGTACACTTGTGCTGGGGATTAAGGATAATGAAATAAAGCGGGTTACTGGTAATTATGATGCTGGGATCAATGAGGGTAATCTTTGCTCTAAGGGCAGGTTTGGGTATGAGTTTGTCTCAAGCCCTGAGAGATTGAAAAAACCGCTTATTAAGAAGGATGGCAGGTTTGAAGAGGCTGGCTGGGATGAGGCTCTGAATCTGGCAGCAGCTAAGTTTAATGAGATAAAGGCTGCATCTGGGGCAGATTCCATTGGTGGTCTTGGCTCTGCCAGATTGACAAATGAAGAGTTGTATCTGTTTCAACGGCTTATCAGGCAGGGGATAGGAACGAATAATATTGACCATAACGGCAGGTATCAGGGATTGCTGGCACTGAGGGAAAGTCTTGGAGCTTGCGGCTCAACCAATTCTTTGCATGAGATCAGGAAGACAAAGGCTATCTTGCTTATTCGAGCCAATCTTAATGAGACTCATCCGAATGTCAGGATAGAGGTCAATCTTGCAGTTAATCGAAACAGGGCAAGCCTGATTGTGGCCGATAACAAGAGAACACTGCTCAGCCGTCAGGCACAGGCTAATCTTACATACAAGCCTGGCACAGAGGTTGCATTGATTAATGGGATAATAAATCAGGTAATCAAGCTTGAACTGGCTGATAAAACCTTTGTTAATAATAAAACAGAGGGATTAGATGCATTGCAAACATCAGTAGAACGGTATACACCAGAGTATGTGGAAGAAATATGTGGTGTTAATAAACAGGAGCTTGAACTGGCAGCAAGGGCTTATGCTAAGGCAGAGAAGTCGTGCATTATTGTGGCTACTGGTATGGGGTTGGTTGGAAATGACAGGGATATTGCCCTGGCATCAAGTAATCTGGCATTGCTTACCGGAAATGTTGGTAAGGAGTCATGTGGTGTGTATATCCTGCCAGAGAAGAATAATTCGCAAGGGGCACTTGAGATGGGGGCAGTACCAGGGTTTTTGCCCGGGTATAAATCGGTGAAGAAGGCAGGGCTTGGGACAGCAGAGATGCTTGAGTCTGGAAAGCTTAAGGCAATGTATATTGTTGGCGAAAATCCGATATTGACCTATCCGTCATCTAAGGTAAAAGAAATATTGGAGAAAATGGAATTTCTTGTTGTTCAGGATATGTTTATGACCCCGACAGCTGAGCTGGCTGATGTGGTTTTGCCAGCCTGCAGCTTTGCTGAAAAAGATGGGACATATACAAATCTGGAACAAAGGGTTCAGAGCTTGAAAAACTTGAAAAAGATATTGCCATGTCCTGGTGAAAGCAGGTCTGATCTTGAGATATTTATTGATTTGTGCACACGACTTGGCTGTGATGTGGATATGCAGCAGGAGATAAAGGCAGGAAGCCTTGCCATATCTTCTGCTCCTAATTTTTCACGTGATACATGGAAGGGTAAATTTATCCCGGTTGAGTATGGTAAGGATGCCTCTTTGGCGTCTGATGGTAAATTATTGCTTGTATCCTCACCATCTCACCTTTATTCTGGAACATTGAGTGCGTGGAGTCCATATCTGCTTGGGATAGGCGAGGCTTGTATTGAATTGTGCATGAATGATGCTTCCCGACTTGGGGTAAGGGATAATAATATGGTTGTTGTTTCCTCTAAGAATGCAGAACTTAAACTAAAGGCAAGGATAAGCCACGATGTGCCGGATGGGGTGGGTGTTGTCCATACCTATCCAACTATTAATGTGATGTGCCTGTTTGGGAAAGAGATGATGCCTATTATCGGAAGCGTGGAGCAAGTGATATGAAACAGTATACACTAAAAGTAGGTTTTTTTACGGCTATCATAGAGCTGATTCGTGGTTTATTTGTAACCCTGAAACACCTTTTTATGCCGTCTGTAACTATTCAGTATCCAACCCAGAGAAGACCGGTGGCAGAAGGCTTTCGCGGGCTGCATAAGCTGAATGTGGATAAGAATGGGCAATTATTGTGTGTTGGCTGCGGGTTGTGTGCCAGGCATTGCCCGGCTGAGGCAATCAAGCTGACATGTGTGCCCATGGATAAGCCAGATGCACAGGGGTGTGATAAAAAGGTGGACAGCTATGTTATTGATATATCAAGGTGTATATTCTGTGGCTTATGCGTGGATGCATGTCCCAAGGATGCTATATCCATGACTGGCTGCTATGAGATGTCCTGTTATCATCGGGATAAGATGATATATGATATTGAACGGTTGACAAGGGAACCAGAAGTGACGAGGTATAGGTAAGCAGTTAGCTATTAGCAGTTAGCTAACTGCTTCTAAAAGGCAGGATTTTTAAGATGCAGTTATTATTTGATACACAACAGTTAGTAAATAATATCCAGCATTGGCTGGCAGGGACATGTGAATTGTATCATCTGCCACCGTGTCTGGTAGTAACATGTATAGCCATTGCTGTAGCATTAGCCTTGATTGGCGGGTTTATCTCAGTCAATGCCATGATGGTTGTTCTGGCTGAACGCAAGATTGCCGGCTATATGCAGGATAGGCTTGGTCCGATGCGGGTTGGTCCGTATGGGATATTGCAGACAGCTGCTGATGCGGTTAAGCTGCTGCTCAAAGAAAATATTGTGCCCAAGATAGCCGATAAATGGGTATTCTTTCTGGCACCAGTGGTTGTTATGTCTCCGGCTGTGATGGCATATGTTGTTTTGCCATGGTCACCAGGCTTGATTGTTTGCGACCTGAACCTTGGTGTGGTTTATCTTATGGCTGTTGGCAGCATAGGGGTTATTGGCATCATCATGGCTGGCTGGTCATCCGGGAATAAGTATTCTCTGCTTGGCGGGATTCGTTCCAGTGCCCAGATTGTAAGCTATGAACTGGCTATGAGCCTTGCAGTGATTGGGGTATTAATGCTGGCTGGCTCACTAAAGATGAGTGATATTATTGGTGCTCAACAGGATTGCTGGTATATCATCAAGCAGCCGCTTGCTTTCATATTGTTTATTATTGCGGCAACTGCTGAGTGTAATCGGGCACCCTTTGACCTGCCTGAGGCAGAATCAGAGCTGATTGCCGGCTTTCATACAGAGTATGGCGGTATCAAGTTTGCTATGTTCTTTCTGGCTGAGTATGCCAATATGTTTGTTGCCTCAGCTGTTTGTGCCACATTGTTCTTGGGCGGATGGAACGGTATACCCGGACTTCCAATGATATTGCCGCCAATTGTATGGTTTTTATTAAAAACATATCTGATTGTGTTTTTGTTTATATGGTTTAGATGGACATATCCACGTATTCGTGTGGATCAATTGATGGGGTTTGGCTGGAAGGTGCTGCTCCCGCTGGCGTTTTTGAATATTGGGTTGACTGGATTGGTGATGGTGCTGATATGAGGAGTAAGGAGTAGATTATGGCTATAGCAGTAAAAAAGGAAGTAAAATTTACTTATGACGATTATTCTGTATGGGATATAGGATCTGATAAACGGTATGAATTAATAGGGGGTGAGTTTTTTATGGCACCTGCACCCAATATGTGGCATCAAAGTATTTCCATAGATATTGAATTCAGGATTAAGCAATTATTAGAAAAGACGAAATCAGGAAAGGTATATGATGCACCATGTGATGTGGTGTTGAGTAATGAAGATGTCGTTCAACCGGATATTATCTTTATCTCAAAGGAAAACATTCATATTATTACTCAGGATAATATAAAAGGTTCGCCTGACTTACTCATTGAAATTATATCTAAAAACTCTGCTCAAAGGGATAGGATTATAAAAAGAAGGCTCTATGAAAAATATGGCGTTCATGAATATTGGTTAGTGGATATGGATAAAAAGGAGATAGAGGTTTTGGTGCTCAGTAGAGGAACTTATGAAACCTATGGAGTGTTTCAATCACAAGATACCCTTTCTTCGGTTGTATTGGAGGGATTTCATTTTAAGGTGGAAGAGGTATTTGAAAGGATAGGCTAATTGATGTGCAGAGAGAAGAGATAGATGTGTTAAAGGGTTTGCTCAATGATTTTCAAGAACGGCTTACAGGTCTTAAGGGTGTGCTGCTTAAAGCCAAATAAGGGGTGAGTAAGTGATGAATATTGATGCTATTTGTTCGTTGGTATTATCAAATATGGCATTTTTTGTTCTGGCAGCTATTGGCATTGTTTGCGGTGTGCTGGTGGTGACAGTCAGGAATCTGGTGCATGCGGTATTGTTTCTGGCTGTGTTTCTTTTGAGTGTAGCCGGACTATTTATTACCCTTGAGGCAGAGTTTCTGGCAATTATTCAGGTGTTTATCTTTGTTGGGGCAATTGTGGTGCTGTTCATGTTCCTGATTATGCTTACCTATAAGGTGTCAGACATGGCTGTTCCGCAGGGTAATCGATTAAAAGGGGCAGCAATCGTTGTCGCAGGTGTTTTGTTTTGCCTTATCTTTTATATCATGAAGGCTATGAAATGGAATGAAGCAGCACCTGTTGTAACAATTACTGATGATGTAGCTCGAATTGGAAGATTGTTATTGGGGCAATATGTGTTACCATTTGAATTAGTTTCATTTGTACTACTGGCGGCATTGATTGGGGCAATAGTCATTGCAAGGAAGGGAGAATAGTTATGGGGTGCAGGTGTTCTGATTCTTTTAACCGGAATAGATTATCAGCTATCCTTTCAGAATATCAAGGCAAGTCAGGCGGGCTTATACCAGTGCTGCAAAAGGCACAGAATGTGTATGGGTATCTGTCTGAGGATGTTATGCTTAAGATTGCAGATGGGCTTGAAATAAAGCCGAGTGTGGTCTATGGTGTGGCAACGTTCTATACACAGTTCAGGTTTAGCCCTGTTGGTGAGCATATTATCCGTGCCTGTCATGGTACTGCCTGTCATGTGTCTGGAGCTGAAAACATTACTCGAGTTATGACAGATAAGCTTGGCGGGCTTGAGCCGGGTGGAACAACGGCTGATATGAAATTTACATTGGATAAGGTTGCCTGCCTTGGGTGTTGCAGCCTGGCACCAGTGGTTATGATTGATAATGATGTGTATGGAAGGCTGAATGAGGCAAGGGTTGAGGAGATATTAGCACTTTATCGGTAATTTCGTGATTCGTGTCCGTTTAGCGTGTCTGCAGAAAATACGTAACACGGATAACTGTTACGGTAAAATAATTTTCGTTCTTGAAGGTAGGTTAATTGTATGCAAAAGGCACGTATTATTGTTGGACTTGGCAGCTGTGGTATTGCCTCTGGCGGTAAAAAGGTTTATGAGCAGTTGCAGCAGGGGATTGTCAGCCGTGGATTGGATCTGGCCATTGAAGAGACAGGCTGTATTGGCATGTGCTATAATGAGGTGCTGGTTGATGTGATACTGCCGGCAGGAAAAACTACCTATAAACAGGTAATCCCTGAAATGGCAGATAGAATCCTTGATGAACATATTGTTGAGGGCAGGATAATATCAGAATGGACAATAACTCAAGAGGATGAGGTATGCCTTGATAGGCAGCAACGGATTGTGCTTCGCAATTGTGGAAAGATATCGCCTGAGTCGATTGATGAATATATGGAACAGGGTGGATACAGGGCGATTGAAAAGGTTATTAAGGGAATGTCGCCTGAGATGGTAGTTGATGAGATTACTCTATCCGGCTTGCGCGGTCGGGGTGGGGCAGGATTCCCCACCGGGGTAAAATGGGGTTTTGCCAACAAGTCGATTGGTGATAAAAAGTATTTTATCTGTAATGCAGATGAGGGTGATCCGGGCGCATTTATGGATAGAAGCGTTCTGGAGGGTGACCCGCATAGCATTATTGAAGGGATGTTGATTGGTGGTTATGCCATTGGTGCCAATCATGGGTATATTTATGTGCGGGCTGAATACCCTCTGGCAATAAAGCGGTTAAAGATAGCCATTGAACAGGCAAGAACTCATGGCTTTATTGGTCAGGGTATTTGCGGGAGTGATTTTAGCTTTGAATTGGAGATAAAGGAAGGGGCAGGCGCATTTGTCTGTGGTGAAGAGACAGCACTTATTGCCTCTATTGAGGGCAGCCGTGGCATGCCGCGATTAAGGCCGCCATTTCCAGCTATCTCCGGCTTATACGGTAAGCCAACCAATATCAATAATGTAGAGACACTGGCAAATATCCCATGGATTATCCTTAATGGGGCGGATGGATATGCCTCTTTTGGGACAGAAAAGAGTAAAGGGACAAAGGTGTTTGCCTTAGCGGGCAAGATACAGCGTGGTGGTCTGGTTGAGGTGCCCATGGGCATGAGCCTCAGAGAGGTTATCTTTGACATCGGCGGCGGGATAGCAGGCACAGGCAAGCACGAGTTTAAGGCGGTTCAGCTTGGTGGGCCATCTGGCGGGTGTATCCCCTCAAGCCTGCTGGATACACCGGTTGATTATGATTCTATTAACCAGACAGGTGCTATCATGGGTTCAGGCGGCATGGTGGTGATGGATAATACCACCTGTATGGTAGATATTGCCAGATTTTTTCTCAATTTTACCCAGAATGAGTCATGCGGCAAGTGTACCTTTTGCCGGATTGGCACCAGACGGATGCTCGAGATATTGGAAAGGATAGTAGCTGGTAATGGTCTTGAGGGTGATATTGAATTATTGGAGGATCTGGCACAAAACATAAGAAGAACATCGTTATGCGGGCTGGGACAGACGGCCCCAAACCCGGTACTTACAACCTTGAAATATTTTAAGAGTGAGTATGAGTCGCATATTAAGCAGCGACGATGTCCGGCAAAGGCGTGTAAGGAATTGATCTCCTTTGCGATAATTGACGAGCGGTGTAAGGGATGTGGGCTGTGTATTAAGGTATGTCCATGTGGGGCAATTACTGGAGAGAAGAAAAAGCTGCATGTTCTTGACGTTGATAAGTGTGTCAGGTGTGGACAGTGTGTGGCTAAATGCAAGCTGGAAGCGATTATTAAGGTGGATAGATGGTAAGGGTAGTGCAAGCATCCTGCTTGCGTTTCTGGTATTGCTCAATCTGAAAAATTGAGCTACTCTACGACGTTATGTGGTTTTTGCTGACAGTTTGCAACATAGTAGGAGACATATGGTAAGGGTAATTATAGATAAACATGAATATATGGTTGACGAGTCTGCCACAATATTAGATGCAGCAAGGTCAAATGGGATTGATATTCCCACACTCTGTCATGATGAGCAACTTGAGCCATTTGGGTCATGCTGGCTGTGTGTGGTTGAGGTTGAGGGTGAACGAAGGTCTCTTGTGCCCTCGTGTGCGACTAAGGTGCGTGATGGCATGGTTGTTACCACTAAGAGCGAGCTTATCTCAAATGCTCGTAAGCTATGCCTTGAATTGTTGCTCTCTGATCACTACGGTGATTGCCTGCCGCCGTGTCAGATGGCTTGTCCTGCCGGGGTAAGGGTCAGGGAATATATTGACTTGATACGCAAGGACAGGTATCAAGAGGCTGTTGAGGTTGTTAAACAAAATAATCCGCTGCCAGCGGTTTGTGGCAGGGTTTGTGTGAGACCATGTGAGCTTGCCTGTAGACGCAATCTGGTTGATGAGCCAGTGGCTATTGATTTTTTGAAGCGGTTTGTAGCAGATTGGGAGATGGGAGAGAAAGGACAGAGAGGACAGAGAGGACAGAAAGGACAGAAAGGACAGAAAGGACAGAAAACAGAGGATAGAGGACAGAGGACAGATGGGAAGAAGGTGGCACTTGTTGGGGCAGGCCCTGCCTCCTTGAGCTGTGCCTATTATCTGGCAGGTATGGGTTATAGGTGTATAATCTTTGAGGCATTGCCTGATGCTGGTGGGATGTTGAGGTATGGGATACCAGAGTACAGGTTGCCCAAGGATGTGTTGGATAAAGAGATAGCAAGTATTTGTGAGCATGGTGTTGAAATAAGGTGTAATACTGCCATGGGCAGGGATTTTAGCATAGACAGCCTGATGAATGATGGGTTTGAGGCTGTGTTTATTGGCATTGGGGCACATGGGAGCTATAGGCTTGGTGTGGATAATGATGGGGTTGATGGTGTTCTTTCTGCAGTTGATTTTTTACGGGATATGGGATTAAATAAGGATATTAGGCTTAAGGGCAGGGTGGCTGTGATTGGCGGCGGGAATTCAGCTATTGATGCTGCTCGAACATCTTTGCGTCTTGGTGCTGATGAGGTGATGATAGTCTATCGCCGCAGTAGGCTTGAGATGCCAGCCAATGAAATAGAGATTAATGAGGCAGAGCATGAGGGGATAAACTATCACTTCCTGACGGCTCCAGTAAGGGTTATAGCTGAAAATAACAGGGTAAAAGGGATTGAGTGCATTCGCATGGAATTGGGTGAGCCTGACTCGAGTGGTCGAAGGTCTCCTCTACCTGTTAATGGCTCTGAATTTATAATAGATGTTGAGACAGTAATTGCAGCCATTGGACAGTTTCCAGAGATTGAGTGCCTGACCTTTGATGAGGGTATTCATCTGGGAAGGGGTAAAACAATAATAGTTGATAATGGTATGGCTGCTGGCAGGGTTGGTGTGTTTGCTGCTGGGGATGCGGTAAGCGGTGCGTCAACGGCAATTGAAGCAATTGCCGGCGGGAAAAAGGCAGCTATGGCGATTGACCAGTACTTGCGTGGGGAGCTTGACAGCAAACAGTGGTCAAAAGAATTTAATGTGAGCAAGGGCAGCCTTGATGAGGTTGACGGCTCTGAGTTTGAAGGGATAGAAAAGCAGGCACGGGTTAAGATGCCAGAGCTTGAGATTACAGAAAGGCTGAAAGGATTCAATGAGGTTGAGCTTGGGTTGAGCCAGGCAGATGCAATCCTTGAGGCTGACCGCTGTCTTAAGTGTGGGTGTAATGCCATTGATAAATGCGAGCTGCGAAGGTATGGGATTGAGTATGGCGTTGGTCTGGATAGATTCAAGGGTGGAAAGGTACACCATTATCTGATAGATAACTCTAACCCGGCTATCCTGCGGGATCCAAATAAGTGTATCAGGTGTGGACGATGTGTGCGGATCTGCCTGGAAATAAAGGGAATTGGTGCTCTTGGCTTTGTTAATCGGGGGTTCGAAACAACCATTGAGCCAACCTTTTGCAAGCCACTATCTGCAACCGAATGCGACTCTTGCGGCAAATGTGCTGCTTCGTGTCCAACCGGTGCGTTGGTGGATAGTAGTGAGCATCTTTAGGTGTATGAATAATCACAAGCAGGATGCTTGTGTTACTTTTTAGGTAGGAGATAAGCTATGTGCCTGACAAATTATCTAATCTTGAGTGCAATATTTTTTTGTTTGGGGATTTACGGTGTTCTGGTCAGACGGAATGCAGTGATGATCCTATTATCCATTGAACTCATGCTTAATGCGGCTAATATTAATTTTGTGGCATTTTCTAAGTATGTGGACCCAAACATGCTGACTGGGCATATATTTACGATATTTGTGATTGCTATTGAGGCAGCAGAGGTAGCGGTTGGGCTGGCTATTATCCTGTCAGCCTATCGGCATATGAAGAGTATTAATGTTGAGGATATTAATTTGATGAAATGGTAGAGGGAAGGAAAGAATTCAGAATGTAACACAAGCATCCTGCTTGTGAATTATAATGCTCAAGCTAAAAGCTTGAGTTACATTCTGACTTCTGACTTCTGAATTTTAATCACGGGGTGTTTTTATGATAAACAATGCATGGTTGATTCCAGCAATACCGTTTATAGTATTTCTGATTATTACCTTTTTTAGCAAGAGGTTCAGGAATTTTTCATCGTGTCTTTCAATTGGCGGGATGTTTGTCTCATTTCTGGCATCCTGCATGGTTTTAAGAGAGCTGGCTGCGGGTGGGCAGAAACATTATGAGTTTAGCCTGCCATGGTTTAGGAGCGGTGAATTTCAGATGGAGGTGGGGATGCTAATAGACCCTCTGTCATCTATCATGCTACTGGTTGTTACCTTAGTCAGCACCATGGTTCAATTGTACTCCAGAGGGTATCTGTCAACAGAGAAGTCCATTGATTTTTCAAGGTATTATTCCTTTATCTCATTGTTTACCTTTTCCATGCTTGGACTGGTTCTGGCAAACAACTTTGTGACCATATTTTGCTGTTGGGAGCTTGTGGGGCTTTGTTCATACCTGTTGATTGGCTTCTGGCATCACAAGCCATCTGCGGCAGCCGCAGCAAAGAAGGCGTTTATTATTACCAGACTGGCAGATGCAGGTTTCTTGATTGGCATCCTATGTGTCGGGCTTTATGCCGGTACATTTAACTTCTTAAGTATAGAAGGGTTGATTCATGATGGACAGATCAGTCCGCAGATATTAACCATAATGGCTATCCTGATATTTCTTGGGGCAATGGGGAAATCAGCCCAGTTTCCATTTCACACATGGCTTCCAGATGCTATGGAGGGTCCCTCACCAGTTTCTGCCCTGATCCATGCAGCCACAATGGTAGCTGCAGGCGTATATCTGGTGGCAAGGACATATACTATGTTCGATGCCGGACCAAATGCATTGCTTGTGGTTGGGTATATAGGAGGTTTTACGGCCTTGTTTGCCGCAAGCATTGGTTTGTGTCAGAATGATATTAAACGCATCCTTGCCTATTCAACCTTGAGTCAGCTTGGTTACATGATGCTGGCTCTGGGTGTTGGCGGATTTTCTGCGTGTATGTTTCATCTGACAACCCATGCCTTTTTTAAGGCACTCTTATTCCTGGCTGCAGGGAGCGTTATCCATGCCATGCATTCCAATGAGATCTGGGATGCGGGTGGTTTGAGGAAGAAAATGCCAATTACTGCCATTGTATTTATTATTGGCTCTCTGGCTATTGCCGGGGTGCCGCCCTTTGCCGGATTCTGGAGCAAGGAAGAGGTATTGATGGCTGCATATTCTTCAGGACATATGCCCCTGTTTATCATGGGTGAGATTGGGGCATTGATGACAGCCTTTTATATGTTCAGGATTTGCTTTGTTGTCTTTGGCGGGGAAACAAGAAAGCATGATGCCCATCCCCATGAATCACCATGGGTAATGACAGTGCCTATGTGTATTCTGGCGTTTTTAGCCATTACTGCCGGATTTATTGATTCACCGTGGTTAAACCACTGGTTTAGAAACTTTGTCTCTTTTGGTAGTCATCATGGTGAGGGACACGAGGGACATCTGGTTACCATTATCTCCCTTTCTGCAGCTGGATTAGGGATACTTGGGGCATGGCTGGTTTATGGGATCAAGGTTGTTAATCTTGATTTTGTCAAAAAGACCTTTATCTATAAACTGCTATTTGGTAAATACTTCTTTGATGAGATATATGATACTATTATTGTTAAGCCGTTTGTGGAATTAACTAAAGGCAGCGTAAGGTTTGACCAGGTTGTGATTGATGGTCTGGTCAATGGTGTGGCAAATGTTACTGCTGGATGCGGTATGCTTGTCAGGCGAATACAAACAGGGCTGGTGCAGTCATATGTTCTGACCATGGTGGTAGGGATAATTATTTTGTTGGTTATCTGGATGTGGGGGGCGTAGAGGTCTGGCTGCATAAGACCTATAGGACATATAAGACTTATACTCGATATTCAAGTTTTTTCTGGTGACCAAGCAAGGAAGCGAGAAGGCGAGAAAATGGGATTCGATGGGAAACTGATTGCAACGTCTTTCATGTCTCTTATTGTATACTA
>JASEHA010000099.1 GCA_030018795.1 bacterium | reverse complement strand
ATTGAAGAAAAAGAAGAAAACCTTGAGATTCCATGGTCAACATCCTATCAGCCTAAGTTTGAAATAAATAGGGAAAAATGGGAGGAGACAAGGGATAATGCAGAAAAGGCAGAAAAGGCAGAAAAGGCTCAAGAAGAAGAAGGTACTGTTAGCACGGGGGACAACCCCCTGACCCCCTTTGTTAAGGGGGAAGACAACGCTTTAACAGGGGAGGCAGAGGAGACAGGCAGCAGCACTCATGATACCGAAGGCAGTGGAGTGGACGAAAAGGACAAAAAGGACGAAAAGGACGAAAAGAGCAAAGAGGTTGAAAAGATTGAAAAGATTGAAAAAGCAGAGGGTGTAGCAGATGTCCATGGATTAAGGGAGAAGATTGCCCTTGAGGAAAAGAAGCGGTTTGAAGAGGAGCAACGGCGTGTAAAAGAAGAGTTCCAGAGGTTGAGGGATGAGGCAAGAGATAAGAAGCAGGAAAAACCAGATATAGTCGTGGATGAGGTGCCAGGGGTTGATGGGTTTAAGCCGCATATAGGACCAGTGCCAGATGAGATGAGGGCTGATAAAGGCACAAGGTCAGCAGTCAGCAGTCAACAAGGGGCAGGAGACAAGAAACCAGAAGCAGAGACTGACGTGCTGCCTTTGCCAGCAGAGAGAAAGGAGAGAAAGGATGGCAAGATACACCAATTTATAGATGCCTCAAAGAATACTATTAAGAAACTGAAACTGCCAGGGTTCAAGAAGAAGAGCCAGATTCCTCACCCTCCTACTGATAGTAGTCAGCAGTTAGTAGTCAGTAGTCAGCAGTTAGCTGGGGTTGGTACATTGTCTCAGGCAGGAATGCCAGATGTTGTCTCATCAGCAGAGAAACCTAAAGAAGGCAAAAAACAGGTAGGAGTATTATATACCCTGTTCAACAAATTGAATGGTCCTCAGGATGAACCCCTGGAAACAAAAAAGGAATTGTTTAACATTGATCCCGGCAAAGGGGTAACAGGTGATCTTGCCTTTGCTAAATTAAATATTAGCGGCAATAAATCCATTGCTGTCAATTATGGTAATGCTACCTATATTGATAAAGCAAGAAGGGATAAAAAAGAAGCTCCGCCAATATCCTCTACAGGTTTTGGTATTAATCAGGTGTTGAATGTTAAACTGCATGGTGTGGTTAATGAGAGGATACATGTAAATGTAGATTATAATGACCAGAATGGTCAGGAACGAAGAACGGTAAATGTGGATTATAAGGGATCAGAAACAGCTGCTATCTCTGATGTAAGCTTTGGTGATGTGAACCTGTCTGAGGTCTCAAGCCCAAACGCCAGGTTTGTCAGCTCTAATAAGCAGTTGTTTGGGGTAAAGGCAAAGGGCAAGTATAAGAAACAGTATGATGTGGCTATGGTTATGTCAAAGACAAAGGGCAAGACAACCACTCAGGTCCTAAGCAAAAAGGACAGAAAAACCACAGACCTGTCTCATACCTCATTTGTCAGGTATAAATATTATCAGCTTATCCCTAAAATAAAGGGAAAGAAGAATATTACTATCCATGGGGTCTATCTGGATAATCGTAATGATAATAATGTTGAAAGAAGGATTGCTGCTACCGCAACCGTTACCCCATCAATGGTTATAGATGGTGGGACAAATAATGTATGCAGTGATAGTCTGACTAAGTTTGAACGATTGCTCAATCAAAAGGATTATACTATTGATGAAAATGGGATATTAACCATCAATCGAAGCATAAGCGAGTCCTATTGCCTTGGGGTTGTCTTTACCTATGGCAGCGAAACATATCCTGGAAGCTACAGCGGTAATGCTGAAAACCCTGAGGTTGTCTGGATGATGAAGCCCAGATCCGACCTTTCAGGATGGATGAATTACGACCTCTTTGAGTGCAAGAATATATATAGCCTCAGCGATCTTAAGACAGGTGATATTGGTGTCGAGATAACGGATAAACAGGGCAAGAGCTTTTTTGTTGCACCAGATGGAACAAATACATCCTATGCCAGGCTTTTTGGATTGGATAATAATGCGGATGGCTTTATAGAGAGTTCCTTTATTGACTATAACCGACGACTGCTCATCTTTCAGAATAATACCCCATTTAACCTGATAGATCCTGGAAGCAAGGAGGCTAATGGGTTTCTGAATGCTACGGCCACAAATATGGCTACAGAAACATTGAGCAAGTATTCTTCAAGAGAAATGTATAAAACAAATCCTGACCGGACAATCATCAGCACAGAGCCAACCTATAATATTAAATTAAGCTATAAGACCTCTGGAAGGGATGCCTATATGCTCTCTGGATGGAATATTGTTAAGGATAGTGAGCAGATATGGGTTAATGGGGTAAAAAAGACTCGTGGCATAGATTATATGGTTGATTATGAATCAGGGTTTCTGACATTTTTTACCAATCCGCCAGATAATGCTGATATTAAAGCAGAGTATGAATATGCCTCTTTTGGGACAGAACAGCAAAAAAATTTGGTTGGGGCAAGGATGCAGTATAAGCCAAATGACAACTTCTGCTTTGGTTCAACCCTTATCCATAATGGCTCGCCTGGTTCTATAGATATTCCGAAGATTGGCTCATCGCCTGAAAGCCTTAATGTTTTTGGGGTAGATACGTCTATCAATCTTACGGCTCTGGCAAGCAAGGCATTCAAACCAAAAAAACCATTGCCATTTTCTATTTCTCTTGAGGGTGAGATAGCTACATCCAGATTGGATGTCAACACCTTTGGCTATGCCATGATTGATTCTATGGAGGGGTCAGAGGAAACATCCATGGTTTCAACCCATAAAGATAACTGGCAGATTGGCAGCCTTCCGGCAGGCAGTCAAACCAATAGGGTAATTGTCCATCCTTACAGTGAAAGAAAAGAAATAAGATGGAAGGACAAAGATAATGATAGTAAACAGGAGGAAGAGGTATTGTTCCTTGATTCTCCGGGGGGTAAGGATAACTGGTGTGCCTCTGTTGTCAGCCCGCTTTCTCGAGGGGCAGCAGCCATGGACATGCGGGAGCATACGGATATGGAACTCTGGATAAAGGGGACTGAATCTGCAGAAATATTTATTGACCTGGGCATAGTTTCTGAGGATGCAGACGGTACTGGCACTGTGCCTATGACTGAGGATAAGAATAAGAATGGATTGTTGGATAAGGATGAGGATATAGGCTGGGAGTTTCATGATGGAACAAATACTATTATGGTTGGAGCAAACAACCGTAGGATTGATACCGAGGACATGGATGGAGATGGGCAGATAAGCACGCAGGATCACTATTTTACCCTTAATCTTGATATGGCAACAGATACTACGCAAGGGATGGGGTTGAATGGATTTTCAAAATATACGCTATCATTAAAGGATGCATCCATAGGTGCTGGCCAGCCAAGCTGGGAGTTGATCAAGCAGATTAGGATAAGGATTATTGGGACAAATACAGCAGCCGCACAGGCATGTATTGGCGGGATTTCTTTGATAAAAAGCAGGTGGAATAAGGGGTCAGTTACAACAACTACAGATGCAGCAACTATTACTGTCAGCTCTCTGAACTCTCAGGATGACCCGGTTAAGTATCAATCCATTAAGAATGAGCCTGGCTTTGATGACCTGTATCCCAATAAGGAGATTAATCGGGAAGAGACCATGGTCATAAAATACGATATTCCCAATGGGACAACAACCAATAATCCTCCAGCCGGGTTTGTTTTTCGTAAATTCAGACAGCAGAATTATAACTATTATAAAAGTATCAATCTCTGGCTGAAGAATGTCAGTGGCACAGGGACATTCTTTATAAAGTTTGGGATTGATGAAAATAATTATATTAAGTATGCCTTTTATCTGCCTGATAATAATGGCTGGAACATGATTGGGTTGAATACCCTTGAGTTAAAGAATAAGATGATTGAGCTCATAAAAAACAATGCTACTAAGACCATATCGTCTTTTAATTATGCAACCTCAACCGGAGTCTTTAGTAAGCAGCCGCAGGTTACCTGTATCCTTGGTAAGCCTGAATTGACCAATATCCAGTATCTGGTAATGGGTATCCAGAATGAGACAAATAATAGAATCAATGGCGAGGTATGGGTAAATGAGCTTCATCTCTCTGGGGCAGAACCAGTAACCGGTGATGCGAGGCGGGTATCTGTTAAGGCTGCGTATCCAGGATGGGGAAGCCTTAATTGGAGCAATGAAAATGTTGGGGGTGAATTTCAGAGGATAACAGATAGCAGCCCAAGCTATAATGAGACTGCCTTTGATTCCATTAATCTTGATTTTAATAAGATAAGGATATTGCCTATTTCTTGCTCATATGAGGAAAAGATTGAACAGATGGATCCAACCAAGGATATCTTAAGATCAAACTTTGGAACAAGAACAACCATATCCCAGCGTATTAGCGTCAGCCTTAAGAATTTGGGCAGCCTTAAGCTGGGGACAGGGGCTGTTTCATCATACCTGAAGAATAAGCTCAGCCCATTAAGCATTAATGCGGTCTATAGTAATAGCAATATTGATTCTCAGAGACAGGACAATACCTCGCTTAAGGATTCATATACAATGTCTGGTGATGTGAATTACAAGTATACATTCCCAAAAAAATTATTAAAGGTCATACCAACCGGTGATTCTCTTGTCCTGACACCTGTATACAAGTATAGCCACAGCTCGAATAATCAGAAATATCCTTTAGAAACAGTAAGGGATACAGAGGATAACCGCATAACTGACGATGGAAAATTAAGCATAGATTTTGTTCCTTTTAGACAAAAGGGGACAAATAATACAACTGGAAAGGCTATCCTTTCTGGAAACTCTGATATTACTTTGAGTCAAACACGAAAACAGATTATTCAGGCTGGGACAGTATCTGCGGCTAATTATCAATTGGATGATAGGAAGTTTGGTATAAGTATAAAAAATATCCGATGTGATACTATCCCTGGTTTTTCACCGAAGCTTGAGACAGAGCTTCATTTTGATGAAGGCAACTTTCGTAACGGTGTAGGTGGTAGAAGGTTAAAGGATCTGGTTACAAGCAGCCGTTTTACTGCTAATGGGGAGATCAAACCAGGTCAGTGGCTTAAACCATCTGAAAAGCCGAACTTAAGACAAAAATTACTGAATATGGTGACCATTAACCCAAGCTTTGAGTCCAGGGTGGCTGCTAATTACAGCAGTGTAGATGAATCTATTTCTATCTCTGAAGGGATGTCAAAGGCATATAAGGATTACTATGCATCCAGGCTCTGGAATGGGATAGAGGCAGAGGAGGGGAACACCGGGCTGTTATTTGGGTCAGGCACGAATAGATCCCAGTCATCATGCTCCAGAAGGTTTGAGCTGGGAAGTAATTGGTCAATATGGAAGCCAATAGAGAGAAGCTCGTTGAAATATGTCTTTTCTGAAGAAAAAAGCCAGACAGGGGTGAGCAACCCTGCCCGGAAAAACAATACAAACTATTGTCTGGACATGTCTCTGAACGTGATTCAGGCTATACTGAACATCAAGGCATCGAAGGCTGCTGTCCCTATTGCTACTTCTACCATCCAGAGCCTGCCTGCGAAATATACAAAATATCTTGGCTCATCGACAACCGTGTCTACGAAGATAACAAAATCACATAATGAGGACATGAGCCAGACACCAGTAAGGATATTAAATTCGTTTGAATTTAATTCAAGCCTGAACTCTAAAAGGGTTATAGGCAGGATAAACACTACCTTTAACATGGGCTGGGTTAATAAAACAAGCCATAAGCCGAATGGATTAAATGATTATAACCGAAGTATAAGCCCTGAATTGGAGTTGAAGTATAATTATGATAGTGCCAAATCAGTGGGCATGTTTGGTAAAAAGCTTACCTTGAGTCGAAAGCTTGACACCAGATGTACGATAAAGATGAATTTTGTTTATAATGAGGTTGATAATCGAACCACAGAAAATAAATGGGATTTTCTTACCCGAATTACCAATAACTATGAGCTTCAAAAGAATACCACATCATCTATGGGCTTTGAAATAGGCTATACCCATAATGGACTTGAAAGCAATAAAGACTTCTACAACTATAAATGGAATACTAATGTGCAGTTTAAGTTTTAGGAGAGATAGTGGGAAGATTAACCACAGAGGGCACCAGATGATAGATCGCCAGAGCACCAGTCACCAGAGTATTAGTCAAATTCTTTACTGGTGTCTATTGCTCTGGTGCTATAGTACCTCATGACAATTAAAATTATGGGTTATGAGTAGGGTGGGCATTGCCCATCAATCTATTTCTGTCATCTACACCTTTTTGGTGGGCATTGCCCACCCTACCCTGAAGATTAAGTGTCACGAGGTACTATTGTCGTGTCAACCCTTCAGTGTCGCATAGAGATGATATAATTGTAGGATGGGTGCTAACCCATCTATTCGACTAACCAGCAACTTATGACGGTAATGAGTATGATTATGGTGGGATAGTGAAGATATTTGTTTCAGATAAGGATGCATATCAAAGAATAGATGCCTTTCTTGCCTCTTATCTCAAGGTATCTCGTGCCTTTGTCCAGGGGATGATAGATGAGGGAAGGGTAACTGTAGATGCTTCCCTTCAAAGCGGTTACACAAAGGCACATTACAAGATAAAAAGAGGGGATCTCTTGAGCGTTGAATTACCGGACAAAAAGGAATCTTCTGTTGTCCCAGAGAGTTTGCCGCTTAATATTCTTTACGAAGACAGTCAGATAATTGTTGTTAATAAGCCAGCCGGAATGATTACACACCCAACACATAAGATAGCGACAAACACATTGGTTAATGTCCTGTTAGCACATACCAATCTATGTCAAATAGGCTTGCCTCTTCGGCCTGGTATTGTTCACCGTCTGGATAAAGAGACATCTGGGGTAATAGTGGCAGCAAAAACAGATAAGGCATATTGGCATCTTACAAATCAATTCCATGACCGCAAGGTATACAAAGAGTATCTTGCTCTTGTATATGGGTGTGTTCAAAAGGATGAGGGGACTATTGATGAACCTATCGGACGGCCTAAAAAGGGCGGGACAGGGATGCAGATCAGGGGACGGCTCAGTCGTCCAGCAGTTACCAGCTATCATGTAGAAAAAAGAATCAATCAGGAGTATACTCTGCTGAAGGTCAGGATATATACCGGCAGAACACACCAGATTCGAGTTCATCTAAAGTCTATTGGGTATCCAGTTGTGGGGGATAAACGATATGGCAGTCAAAAATCATCTGCCAGAGGGGCTCCCTCTGCCGGAGTGGCTACTACTGGCAGTGGGGCTTCCACCGCCAGTGGAGCTTCCACCGCCAGTGGGGCTCCCACCCTTCCCAGACAGGCACTTCATGCCCATATACTTGGTATAGCTCATCCTGAAACAGGGGAATACATGCAATGGATTTCGCCGTTGCCAGAGGATATGGAGGCACTGATAAAGAACGAAAAGCGGCTGTGATTACAAGCCGTCAGAAAATTCTTGTTGACATATGCTGAGTTTTCAAGTATAATTATTCAATGTGAATTATTTATCCTGAAATCGGCAAGTGCCTACAATCTAAAATGCCTAAGGCAAACAAT
>JASEHA010000098.1 GCA_030018795.1 bacterium | reverse complement strand
AGCCCAACATTCTATGTTGGCATTAGATATACCAGGATAGAATACTGGGCTACGAAAATTGGGCATGTTGCAGCTACAAGAATACCTGTAGCTGCAGAGGTGCCATGGTGACTCTAAGTCGTATTAAGGAGCGAATATCGAAATGGATAATAATATCAGGGTAAGATTTGCACCCTCACCAACAGGATACCTGCATATTGGGGGTAGCCGTACTGCACTTTTTAATTGGCTTTTTGCCAGACATAATCAGGGGACATTTGTCTTGAGGATAGAGGATACGGATATAGAGAGGTCATCTCAAGCCTCAGAGGGGACTATTGTTTCCTCGTTAAAGTGGCTTGGTCTGGATTGGGATGAGGGGCCGGATATTGGCGGTGAGTTTGGTCCTTACAGGCAGTGTGAACGATTGGCAATCTATAATGAGTATGCTAAAAAGTTAATCAAGCAGGGTAGTGCTTACTATTGCTATTGCCTGGAAGAGGAGCTTGAGGAGAGAAGAATGCAGGCACTCTCAGAGAAGCGAACACCGGGTTATGACGGTAGATGCCGAAACCTTTCAACAAAAGAGCAGGAACAGCTCAAGGCATCTGGCAGGGAGCCGAGCATAAGGTTTCATGTGCCAGATGAGATACCTGCAGTGATTATTCAGGATGATGTGCGGGGTCAGGTAGTGTTTCAGCCTGATACCATTAAGGATTTTGTTATTGTCAGGTCAAATGGGGTAGCATCCTATAACTTTGCCGTGGTTATTGACGATAGCCTGATGAAGATAACCCATGTTATCCGTGGCGAGGATCATCTTTCAAATACACCAAAGCAAATATTGATCTATCAGGCACTTGGCTTATGTTTGCCTTATTTTGCCCATCTTCCATTGATGCTTGGCGAAGATGGCAGCCGGCTTTCCAAACGGCATGGGGCAACATCAACAGAGGCATTTAAGGAGATGGGCTATTTGCCAGAGGCAATGGTGAATTATCTGGCATTGCGCGGCTGGGCTGAGGGTGAGGGGATAAACAGGGAGCTATATACTGCCTGCGATCTGATTGATTGCTTCTCAATAGAAGGGGTGAGCAGGTCAGCAGCTATCTTTGATATGCAAAAACTTACATGGATGAATGGGATATATATCAGACAACTGCCGATAGATGAATTGACACAACTGTGTCTGCCGTATATGGAGCAGGCAGGGTATCTGGATGAAAAGATAAATGATATTGCCTGGTTTGGCCGGGTGGTTGAATTGCTTCAGGAGAGATTGGAAAAGCTTTCAGATATTGTAGATATGGCACGCTATTTCTTTACTGCTGATTTTGTTCTGAATGAAGAGGCAATGTCTGTGATGGATGCTGATGGGACGAGGGATGTTCTTGCAGGGTTTGCTGAATTATTAAAAAATGGAGCAGAGCAGATTACTAAAGAGGAGTGCAGCGAAAAGATAAAGGCTGTTGGCAAAGAGCTTGGGGTAAAGGGAAAGGGATTGTTTATCCCTATCAGGGTTGCTCTTGCTGGCTGCGTTCATGGCCCTGATCTGCCGATAATTATCTCTATCCTGGGAAGGGATGAGTGCTTGAAGAGGATGAGCAGATAACTGACTGTAGAGGCAACCCAAGCATCCTGTTTGTGATATTGAGTTGCTCTGCTACTTTTACAATTTGAGGCTGGCTATATGATGACAGAAAAGGTTATGATTATGATCCCTACATACAATGAAAGGGAGAATATCGTTTGTTTGATAGAGGAGATACTGGAAATACTTCCCAGGGCAGAGATAGTGGTTGTGGATGATAACTCGCCGGATGGGACAGCGGATCTGGTGCGAAAGATGGAATCTGTTCACTCAGGGGTGCACCTCTTGCTTCGTCAGGGCAGGCGGGGTAGGGGACTGGCCGGGATTGACGGGTTCAGGTATGCCCTTCAACAGGGGGCAGACTATATTATTGAAATGGATGCAGATTTTTCACATCATCCAACATATTTGCCGGCATTCTTAGAGGCAATAAAGGAATGTGATGTGGTTTTAGGCTCAAGGTTTGTTGATGGGGGAGAAAGTATTGATCGCGGGCTGATTAGAGAGGCAATTACCAGATTTGCGGTTTCGTATATTAAGTGGATACTTAAGGTTAATATTGCTGACGGCACATCAGGATATAGATGCTTCAGACGCAAGGTATTAGAATCAATAAACTTAAATGAGCTGGTCTCTCATGGTCCGCCCATTGTTCAGGAGATACTTTATAAGTGCTGTTTGCAAGGCTTTAATATCAAGGAAATACCTATTGTTTTTAAGGATAGGCATCGAGGGAAATCAAGCCTTCATCCATTGATCCTGCTGGATGCCTTTTTGATGATATTGAGGCTGAAGTGGGGGAAAAAAGGGGAAGAGGTAAGTGGTAGTAAATAAGGTAAGACTCGATGTTCAAGTTTTTACTGGTGACCAGGACAAGTGCACCAGGACACCAGAACACCGTGAGAAACTGATATTTGATGAAAAAAGGATTGCGACTGACTGGTGCATTGGTGCATTGGATTGTGTACTACTTGATGCATTCAATTCGTAATGGAAGAGAGCAAGACATGATAAAAAAGGCTGCTATTTGTTGATTCCGAATTGTTTTAAGGGGAGTAGGAGGAAGAAATTATCGAGAAAGAGGGCGAGAGGGCGAGAAGGCGAAAAAAAAATGGGATTCGATAGGAAACTGATTGCAACGGGGTAGGAAAGTGCACCAGAGCACTGGTGCACTGGTGACTGGGCAGAAGGCGATTCCTATGAGCCAGAAAAAACTTGAACATCGAGTTATAAGGAGGTAATCAAATTATGGGTAAAAGGGGTGTGTTTTTCAAGGGAATATCAGATATAGAAAGTGACACTTCTGCTGTCAGCGGTGCGACCTCAAGAGGTGCGACCTCAAGCGGTGCGGACTCCTCAAGAGAGATTATTAACGAAGCATTAGCAAATATTTCCCCTATGCTTTCAGATGAAACTCAAAAAGAGGCGATGAAGATAATTCATTATACGATTAATAATGTTAAGATGGGCAAGGTGGTTGATGATAAAGAGGTAAAAAAGCTTATCAAAAATATGGTGGAAGAGATTATTGCTAATCAGGATGCTATGCTAAACCTGATTAAGATTAAGAGCCACGATGAATACACCTTTTCTCATTCTGTCAATGTCTGCATGATTGCTACATTAATTGGGGCAAGGCAGCAGATTCCGGTTGATACCCTTGAAGAGCTTGCCTTTGGAGCAATGCTGCAGGATTTAGGCAAGATCAGGGTGTCTGATGAGATATTGTTTAAGCTGGGGAGATTAAATGAAAAAGAGATAGAGGAGATAAGGAAGCATTCATTGTATAGCCTGCAGATTTTAAGTGAAAATAATCGAATAGGGGAATTGCCGAAAAAGATTGCTTATCAGCATCACGAACGGTGGCATGGACAGGGGTATCCTCAGAGAATATCCGGAGAGAATATTGAATTATTAGCCAGAATAACAGCCGTGGCTGATGTTTATGATGCACTAACCACAGATAGACCCTATCGAAAAAAATTCCTTCCATATGATGCAGTAAGACTGATTGTTTCCCGGGCAGATGATGAATTCTATGCTGATACCGTAAGATCCTTTGTGGAAAGTGTCTCTATATATCCGCTTGGAAGTCTGGTAAGGCTTAATACAGAAGAGATTGGAATGATAATCAAGATAAATAGAAAAGCAATTGTTAGGCCAACCATCAGGATATTGTTTGACTCCTCCAGTAATATCATGGAAGAACCAATAAATATAGACCTGATAAAAGATCGAGAAAGGTATGTTATCTGTGCTATAGATGAGGAAGAGGTTTATCAGATGCATACTGATCAGACGAAAGAGACGAAAGAATAGCCTGGAATGTGCTCAGAGTAAAAAGTGTAATGATTGCGTAATAGGTCAGTGATTGGTAGGTAAATAACGAGTGAGCAACAAGAGGACAGAAGAGTCGGCAGGCAATAGTAGGGGCAGGGTGACAGAGAGGCTCTCTCCTTGTCCCTGCCCTGATTGATTCGGCTGGAAACAGTGGAATGGTGTGGGAACGGACAACTACAAGGGTTATCAATTTCCCTATTGTTCGCTAACTCATTACCTGGTTACCAAAATTGTAGTTGACACAAGGCTGAATAAATGGTATTATAATGCTATATTGGCAGTTAGCTAATGGATAGCTACTAACTGCTAAATTATAGGAGGTTTCTCTTGAAGTATACAGGTGCACAAATATTAATTGAGGCTTTAATAAGGGAAGGGGCAGATACTATCTTTGGGTATCCTGGAGGGGTATTGTTACCCATCTTTGATGTTCTGTATGATGCTAAGATTAACTTTATCTTAGTCAGACACGAACAGGGGGCAGCTCATGCGGCTGATGGTTACAGCCGTTCTACAAATAGGGTTGGGGTATGCATGGCTACCTCTGGACCTGGAGCAACAAACCTGATTACAGGTATTGCTACAGCTTATATGGATTCCATACCAATGGTTGTTATTACTGGACAGGTGCCAACAACAATGATTGGGAATGATGCCTTTCAAGAGGCAGATATTATTGGTATTACCCGACCAATTGTCAAGCATAGCTACTTACTCAAGAATGTTGCTGATATTTCAAGGGTGGTTAAAGAGGCTTTCTGGATTGCTAATACCGGACGGCCAGGTCCTGTGCTCATAGATATACCCAAGGATATAAGTACAGCGGTCATGACTAATCCTAAATATCCTCAAAAGGTGGATATCCGAAGCTATAATCCAACCTGTTTGGGACATCCAATGCAGATAAAAAAGGCAGTTAGTGCCATTGCTTCCAGCAAAAAGCCTGTTATCTATTCCGGAGGCGGGATAATGTCATCCAATGCTGCTGAGGAGCTTCAAAAGTTTGTAGATATTACTGGTATTCCGGTAACATCTACCCTGCTGGGGCTTGGTGGCTTTCCTGGAACGGATCCATTATTCCTTGGAATGCTGGGTATGCATGGAACAAAGTATGCAAATTATGCCATTAGCAATGCTGACCTGGTTATTGCTATTGGTGCCAGATTTGATGACAGGGTAACGGGAAAGATAGATGAGTTTGCTCCAGCAGCCACAATTATTCATATTGATATTGATCCGTCATCCATTAGCAAGAATGTTCTTGTTCATATCCCTATTGTTGGGGATGCTAAGCATATCTTGCAGCAAATGAATAAAGAGGCAACCCCTCCAAAGATTAATGAGTGGATAGAACAGATTGAGCAATGGAAAAAGGATTGTCCACTTGGGTATAAAAAAGGCGGAAAATTAAAACCACAGTTTGTCATCGAAAAGATATATGAGGTTACAGGCGGGAATGCGATTATTACTACAGAGGTTGGACAAAACCAGATGTGGGCAGCTCAGTATTATAAGTTTGATTACCCAAAGAGTTTCCTGTCCTCTGGTGGATTGGGGACAATGGGATATGGATTCCCGGCAGCGATTGGTGCTCAGGTGGCTAATCCTGATATGGTTGTTTTTGATATTGCCGGGGATGGCAGCTTTCAGATGAATATTCAGGAGCTGGCAACAGCTATCCAGTATAATCTGCCAGTCAATGTAGCGATATTGAATAATCATAATCTGGGTATGGTCAGACAATGGCAGGAGCTTTTCTTTAATAAAAGGTATTCTTATACATCTATGGCTGTTCAGCCTGATTTTGTCAAGGTTGCTGAGGCTTATGGTGCAGAAGGGATTCGAGTTGAAACAGAGGCGGATGTTGTTCCTGCCCTGAAAAGGGCGATAATCTCTAAAAAACCGGTGGTGCTTGATTTCTGGGTGGAAGAGGAAGAGAATGTGTTCCCAATGGTGCCGGCCGGGGCATCATTAACCCAGATGCTTGAGGGGATGGCGTAAAAGAAGAAGATAACCACAGAGACACTAAAGACACAGAGATATAGATGAGGTATCAGATATTTATATTTTCTTTGTGCCTTTAGTGCCTCTGTGGTGAATTTTAGTCAGGAGGCATGATGAGACATACAATATCTGTATTGGTTGAAAATAGGTTTGGAGTGCTGGCACGGGTAGCTGGTCTATTCTCTGGCAGAGGATATAATATCGATAGCCTGTGCGTTGGTGAAACAGATGACCCGACAATATCCAGAATGACTATTGTTACCAATGGTGATAACCGCATTATTGAACAGATAGAGAAGCAGCTCAATAAACTTATTGACGTAATCAAGGTTATGGATGTAACCAAAGAGGATCATGTCAAAAGGGAGCTGGTTTTGATTAAGGTTGCAGCAGATGAGGGACAAAGGGCAAGGGTGATTGAGATAGTAGAGATATTCCGCGGGAAGATTATTGATGTTTCTCCAAAAACAATGACTGTGGAGATAACCGGGGATGAGGGTAAGATAAATGGGATCACTGAGATGCTTAAGCCGTTTGGTATAAAGGAATTGGTGCGGACAGGCAAGGTGGCTGTGGTAAGAGGGGAGAAATAATAGGTCTTATAAGACTTATAAACATATAAGGAGGTTCGAGAGATGGCAACGATTTATTATGAAGGGGATGCAGACATTACTCTGTTGAAGGGTAAGAAGATAGCCATTATTGGCTATGGTGCTCAGGGACATGCTCAGGCACAAAACCTGAGGGATAGTGGGTGTGAGGTTATTATTGCAGAGTTAGAGGGCACACCAAATTATGCTATGGCAAAACAGGATGGTTTTAATCCTGTTTCTGCACAAGAGGCAGCGGCACAGGCTGATTATATCCAGATGCTGGTACCTGATCAGACTCAACAAAAGGTCTATGAGTCAGCCATAAAGCCAAATTTGAAAGCTGGTAAGGTGCTTGGTTTTTCACATGGGTTCAATATTCACTTTGGTCAGATTGTTCCCCCGCCTGATGTTGATGTGGTCATGATTGCTCCTAAGGGGCCTGGTAAGCTTGTCAGACGTGTTTATACTGAGGGTGGCGGTGTTCCATGTGTTGTAGCTGTATATCAGGATGCATCTGGTAATGCCATGGAGCTTGCCCTGGCATATGGCAAAGGGGTTGGCGGTACCAGAGCTGGTATCATTGAAACAACCTTTGAAGAGGAAACAGAGACCGATCTCTTTGGTGAGCAGGTTGTTTTGTGTGGCGGTGTTACAGAGTTGATAAGGGCAGGCTTTGATACATTGGTAGATGCAGGGTATCAGCCAGAGATAGCCTATTTTGAGTGCTGCCATGAGTTAAAACTGATAGTAGACCTTGTCTATGAGAAGGGTATCACTGGCATGAGACAGGCAATAAGCGATACAGCTAAGTATGGGGATGTTACCCGTGGAAGATGGATTATCAATGATGACACAAGGGAAACCATGCAGGAAATTCTGGCAGATATCCAGACCGGTGAGTTTGCTAAGGAATGGATACTTGAAAATCAGGCAAATCGGCCAGTTCTTAATGCCCTTATGAGGAACGATGCTGAGCATTTGATAGAGGATGTTGGCAAAGATTTAAGAGATATGATGGGCTGGTTAAAGGAAGAGAAACGCTAAGGTAATTGATTGACAAAAAGGGGCGAGTGCTGAACTTGCCCCTTTTGTTTATGTTGAGGATATTTGA
>JASEHA010000097.1 GCA_030018795.1 bacterium | reverse complement strand
GTTTAAATTAGCAGCATAAACCTGTGTGGTAAATTTCAACCGCACAGGTCGAAAAATTGTTAGTTATGGGGTTAGTTTTTCTTCTAAATTTTTTAATATTAGAAGGAGAGAAAGGATTCTGCGAAGAATTAGAAAGAACAGAGATGATATATATCCCTCGTGTTCTCTTTACACTTGGTTATGGCCCATGGGAAAATACCCCTGATAACCAGATTAGCATTATAGGTGAAGGTGATGTAGAAGGTGAAATGGGAGCAGGACCGAGTGGAGATTTTGAAGTGGATTCTGCAGGAAATATCTATATAGGAGATGACAAAATAAAGGTATTTGATAAAAATGGAAATTATCTTTTTGGCATAAAGGAGCCGGGAAGATTTAAAGTGGACAAGGAGAGAAATATATATGTAGTCAAATCGGTAGGACTAAAGGAATCCTGTATAAATAAATATGATAGCCATGGCAGATTTCTTTATACTATTGATTATGATCCTTATGAAGATATTTATAAACCAAAAAAGAAGATTGCTCGTGCTCCTTCACCTGAAATATCTAAAATTCCACCTTTTACAGGACCTCCTTTATTAGCTGATGGTAAAGGGAAGCAATACAAGGTTGATTATACAATGGATCCAAGAGGGATAAGAGCAGAAGAGATAAAGATAGAAATTTATAATTCAATAGGAGAGGCAAGTGGTAGCTTTACGCTTTTTCCTGCAAACATAAAGGAAACACCTCAAAGGGCACCAGAAATAGGTACACCTTCAGTCAAAGTTGAAATGCCTGATTATAAAGATCTAAAGTTTGGATTAAATGTTGATTTTGTAGATAGTGAGGGAAATATCTATGCAAGCGGTCTTGCAAAAAGGGAAAAACCACTTATAATAAAGGAAGAGTATTCTTATGGATGCAAGCGTCGATTTTATATAATTTCTGATCGAATAATATATAAATATGATTCTCATGGGAATTTTATTACACAAGTTAGATTTCCCAAGACACCTACTGTTGTAATGATAGGATATGGAGCAGGATATATAGTAGATCCCTCAGGCAACATCTATTGTCTCCAATTCCACAAAGACGGCATGGATGTAGTAAAGTATGAATGGAAACCAATAAAAAGTGAGGTAATGGTAAAATGAGCCGATGGATTTTGATGATATTATTGCATGTATTTTTATTTTGTTATAATGCTTATGTAGAAGCGGAAACAACAAGAAAAGAAGAGAAGAACCTTAAATTGATTATGTGGGATCACTATGTCCTGGGAGAAAAGGGATATGCATATTATCCTGATGGTAAGATAGAGTCTATAAAAAATCTTGATATTTTTGACCCCAATGTTGTTAAATTGGCTCTAAATACCATATCAAATGAAACCTCTGTCAAAGGGTGTATGGAAAAACTTACCTTAAAAGCTGATGATGTCATAGCTGGTGATTGGAAAAAACCATATGATGCAGGATATGGAAATATTGGATGGAATAGTGTTTCCAAAATGATTAAAGGATATATGGATTCAGGAGGAATCCGTCATCCAGTAGGACAATGCTTAGATTTTGCTGCATTGACTAATGCCCTTGCAAGAGCAGTTGGGATTCCATCACGAATGATTACATGTGTTCTTGATACTGGAAACCCAGGAGGATACAGATATCATATGTGGGATGAGTGGATTGATGATGTGCCTCCTATCAAATGGGCTGTTGCCGATGCAACTCCAGGTGAACTTCACGGCATAGGGACAAGGGATAACCAGACAGTTCAGGATAGAAATATTAGATATAATAAGGGAGTATATGTATATAATGCTATTGAAAAAACTAAAAGAAATATCGCAACTGAGTACAAAAAAACTGCTAACGCCCCTTCTTTAGCTCCATTATCAGAAAATATAGTCATAAGCATTAATACAAACGAGGTTGAGTATAATTTTGGTGATGATATAGATATTACAGTATGTCTTCTTAATAATTCTGACTCTTTATTCTCAGGGATGTTCACTACTACTGTAGAGGGGTGCCCTCCATTGGCAAGTATGTTTGATAAGATAATTGAGTATCCATCCCAGATGATTGATTTGCCTGCTAATTCTGAAATAATAGCTACCTATACATTAAAAGCAAATCAATATTCTGATAGTGGTGATTACAGGGTTAAGGTTAATTTCAATGGGCTTGATGAATATATGGAGTTCCAGATTATTGATGGATTAGTAATAAACCTAATATCACCTGAATCTGTCTTTGCAAACCAAGCCTTTGATATTACAATGAATATTTCCAATCTTTTTCCAACCACTATTAATGATATCAATGTTGAGGTTTTATTCCCAACTGGCAGCAATATAGAGGATGTCTCCTTTACTATTCCCTCTATTGAACCCAATAAAACCTATACCAAAACTTGGTCAGTCTCAGTGTCTGAGCTTGGCCCAAATAGTATTTCAGCCTATGTATTCTCTGACGATACTGGTTCTGACAGGGCAGATACAAGAGTTACCATTCTTGGTCCAGCTGATATTTATGCTGTATTTGAGCCTGATAGCATTACCACACGAACAGGCTCAGTGTTTACCATAACCGGGAAGGTAATTAATGATGGAGACCTTCCAGCATCAGGCATTAAAGGAACATTGACCCTTTCTAAGCAGCTTGCTACCACAGAAAGCTTGCTGCTGAATATCGGAAGTATACCGCCAAATAGTGAGGTTAGTTTTACACGGCAGATAGCGGCTATGTCTCCTGGAAATGCTGGAATAATGATTAAAATAATGGATGCTAATGGAGATATTGTAGGAGGGGTTATGTCTATTACTGTTATCTCCTTACCCCATGATATTTCTATCCGAGCAGATAGAAATATAGTTACCAATCAAGATGAGTCGAGAATAACCCTGTTCATTACCAATGACGGTTCAGAAGAGGATGAGATTATGCTTGATTCATATCGGAGTAATGAGAATATATCCTATAGCTTTGATGATGATGGTATGCCTGTGATTACCGAACCGATAAAGGTTCCACCAAAATCAGAATATCGCCTGAACCTGGATATTTATCCTGAGGAATTAGCTACAGGGAGCATTCATATTCATGCCTCATCCAAGCTTGACCCAAGTGCAGGTGCATCTATTGATATTGATGTAATAGATATCCCATCTGACACAAGCTATCCTGGCTCTCCAGGCAAGCCCATTGTGAATGCTATCGTTAATCAGGGAAGCTTTACTCTCTCATGGACACCTGCTCATGACCCGGATAGTAGTATTGTTAAGCATGAACTCCAGCGAAAGTCTGGCAAGGATGGTATGTGGATAACTGTGGATGGTGATATGAGTGAGAATTCCTTTACCTACTCAACCTCAAATCCATTAACAAAGGGTCAGTATTATTATCGCCTTCGAGCCATGAATGGAGCAGGGATGTGGGGTGCATACTCTGAGGTATCAAAGAAGATAATACTCGTGGACTGGTATAGCAGGGTAAATACAGATACAACAACATTGGCTGAATACGGGGAATATGGAACAATAAGTATCAATGTGCCATCTGGCGGCTTTGCTACTTCAACCACATTAGCTATTAATAGACTATCCGCAGGAAGTATTTTACAAAAGAATGTCTCCACATGCAGTGATTCTATCTGGGAATTACTGGCTCTGGATGATGAGAATGAGGAAAAACAGCCAGCAAAATCCCTGACTATCACATTACCATATAATAGAGAGGATGCAGATGAGTTAATGTATCGCATTTATAGATTGAATAATAATATTGTCCCGGCAGAATGGAAGATGGTGACTGGAAGTCAAACCGTTAACACTGCATCCAATACCGTAACCGCAAATGTGTCACATCTTTCGGTCTATGGGGTCTTTCTCCCGACTCAAACACAGATTGAATCCTCTTCTTCTGCTGAAACCCTAAATAATGTCCATGCCTACCCAAATCCGTATAAACCGGAAAAAGGACATGATTGTGTCTATTTTAAGAACCTGACCCAAAAATGTTTGATAAGGATATATACTGTTACCGGAGAATTGGTTCGGGATATAGCTGTTAACTCCCCAGATGGTACAGCCCAATGGGATGGGAAGAATATAGCTGGAGAGGATGTTGCCAGTGAGATTTATATCTATCTTATCACTAATGATAAGGATCAAAGGACAAGCGGGAAGATAAGTGTGTTGAGGTAGAATTTGTAATTCGCATCTTCCAAAGACACAAGCAGAATGCAGCAGCCAGTGGAATTTATCTGTACATGACAAAAAGCAGTATTGGCAGAAAGGTACAGGGGAAGTTGTAGGATGGGTGCTAACCCATCTGTTTTATCTGTATCTGTCAGTTTTAGGCTGATACAACACACAGGAGGAAATTATGAAAATATTATCTCGAGTATTTATCGGAATGCTGCTGGTATTATGGGCTAATGCGGCTCAGGCAGTTATTACAGGCACGGTTACCTTGCCTGCTGGCGGTGAGATGTGGGCAGGAGGTAGTACGCATGATATTGTATGGGAAACCGCTGGCGGATCAAGTACACACACCGCAGAGCTATGGCTGTCTATAGACGGTGGCGGGACGTATCCGGTGTTCATCGGTACATGTACGCATACAGCAATTGGCGGGACGTATACTGCATGGGAAGTGACGGCAACTGATACTACTATGGCTGTGATTAAGGTTATGGGCACGGATTCAGAAGGGGCAACATTTACCGCGGTTAGTGGAATATTTATGGTTGATTCAACATTGCCGATAAATCCAACTGCTTGCACAGCTGCAGTGAGTGCGACTGATACTGCTCAGCTTATAGATGGTGTGTGGCAAAACCTGAGTGCATCGCCATATTTTGAATGGGCTGGTGCAACAGATACAATGTCAGGGGTGGCAGGGTATGCCGTGTATTGGGGCACAGATACAGCAGGTGTGCCTGTTGCAACACAAACTGCAGCTATATACAGTGCTGCCAGTCCAGTGCCAAACGGGGGGATATACTATCTCAGGGTGAGGACAAAGGATAATGCTGGCAACTGGAGCAGTCCGATTGCACTGTTTGTCTGTAAGTATGATGTGAGTGCACCGCCAGGTCCTATGGAACTCAAAGCAGATAACGAGTTTGATAACAGTCCATGGAAGGATGTAGGGACATTTTCTATATCCTGGCAGAATCCACCAGATCCTTCTGGAATTAGGGGCGCATGGTATAAATACGATGCGATTCCCAGCAATAATACGGATGGTACATTTACTACAGAGCATCCATTTATTTTCGCTACAGCAACTGCTGGGAGCCATCCATTGTATGTCTGGCTTGAGGATAATGCAGGGAATAAATCACGCGGGAATAAATCCCTTGTCAACCTTCGCTGCGACTTTGACGGTGCCCCACCTGCACCTGCCACCCTGATTGTGGATGGAAAAAGCATCAATACTGGTGGGGTCAGTGAATGGAAAAGCACGCCTGATTTCAGCATTGATTGGATAGATCCAATGGATGATTCTGGGATTAAGGGGGCATGGTATCTGGGAGGTATGGGTCCTGTCTTTGCCGGTACAGGAACAAGACCGTTTACAGTAACTGTCACAGTGCAGAATAATCACCAATTATGGATATGGATTGAAGACAATGCTGGGAATACCAATAAAGGGAATCTTGGCTCTGCTGCTGCCATCAACCTCCGCTGGGACTCCACCCCACCTACCAATCCAGGCACTTGTTCTGCCTGGAGAGAGAGCAATAAGAGTGTCTCCATAGCAGACAATACGTGGCAGAATGTGGAGAACGATCCCTACTTTGAATGGGGAACGGCTGATGATGGATTAGGCTCTGGAGTAGCCTGCTACGGTGTTTACTGGGGGACATCTTCAACCGGAGACTCGGGTATTGGATCAACTCAGACTGCCACTAACACGGTGGTGGGTTCAGTATCTTCAGATTCCATTTACTACCTGCGTGTAAAGGCAAAGGACAACGTTGGCAACTGGAGTCTGCCAACCACATTGTTCACCTTCAAGTATGAGTCTACCTCGCCAACCAATCCGAACACATGCATCGCATGGACAGACAGCAATAGGACCGGGTCTATTACTAATGACACATGGCAGAATGTGGAGAAAGATCCATACTTTGAATGGGCTGGAGCTACAGATCCTTCAACTACTGGGACAGGTTCAGGTGTGGCTGGATATACCGTTTACTGGGGCACATCGTCATCAGGTGACCCGGGGACAGGAGAAATTCAAACTGCTAATACCTATGCAGTAGGTTCAGTATCTTCGGATTCCACTTACTACCTGCGTGTAAAGACAAGGGACTATGCCGGTAACTGGAGCAGTGCTGTAACACTATTTACCTTCAGATATGACTCCACTAACCCGACCAACCCAGTCACACCATGCAATGCATGGACAGACAACAGCCGGGCTGTAGCTATTGCCAACAACACCTGGCAAAAATTTAATCCATTGCCGTATTTTGAGTGGAGTGGTGCAGCAGACATCGGTTCAGGTATTGCCGGCTACAGCGTTTATTGGGGAACATCGTCAACTGGTGAGCCAGGCGCAGGCAGCTTGCAGGCTAACGCCAGCTACACAGTCTCCTCATCCGTGCCATCAGATTCCACCTACTGGCTGCGAGTGAGGACAAAAGACAATGCTGGCAACTGGAGCGAGCCATCCACATTATTCACCTTCAAGTATGATAATACATCAGCGGATAATCCAACATCCTGTACAGCTTATTTAGATAATGGGACTACAACAACTATTTCCAACAATATATGGCAAAATCAGGATGGTATGCCGTACTTTGAATGGAGCGGAGCCAGTGACGCTGGCTCTGGAATAGCTGGATATGCCTATTATTGGGGAATAAGTTCCACTGGTGAGCCTGGTACAACAGTAGAAACGACATCGCCAAATTATTTACCAGATATGGGGGTTAATCCTGGATATATCGGCTATCTGCGAGTCAGAACAAAGGATAACGCTGACAACTGGAGCAATCCGATTACATTGTTTACCGTCAAATATGATGCTACTTCACCAACTAATCCAACCGCTTGCACCGCTACAATAAGTGGAACTGATAGCACGGTAATTGCAAATGATACATGGCAAAATACCGATGCAACACCGTACTTTGAATGGAGTGGAGCTACAGATACTACAACTGGCACAAGCTCGGGAGTATCTGAATACAGGGTTTACTGGGGAATATCTTCAACTGGTGAGCCTGGTACAGACAGCTCACAGTCCAACGCCAGCTATACCACAGCCTTATCCGTGCCATCAGATTCTATCTACTACCTGCGCGTTCGAACAAAGGATAGTGCTGGCAACTGGAGCAGTGCTGTAACACTGTTTACCTTCAGGTATGATTCTGCCAGCCCATCTGTCCCAACCGCACCATGCAACGCCTGGGCAGACAACAGCAAGCAGGTAACAATTACTACCAACACATGGCAAAACCTTGACGCATCGCCGTATTTTGAGTGGAGTGGTGCCAGTGATTCTGGTAGTGGGCTTGCCGGCTACAGCGTTTACTGGGGAACATCGTCAACTGGTGAGCCAGGCACAGGCAGCTTGCAAACAGCTGCCAGCTACATCGCAACCTCATCTGTGCCATCAGATTCCACCTGCTACCTGCG
>JASEHA010000096.1 GCA_030018795.1 bacterium | reverse complement strand
CCTATTGTTTGCCTTAGGCATTTTAGATTGTAGGCACTTGCCGATTTCAGGTTCAAATCCCACTGTATACTTTGTGGTTAAAAATTGTTGATTTGCAATGTGTCAACAAGAGGAAACGGAAATGCTTGAGAAAATAACAGATATTGAGAAAAAGGTACTATCAGGTGAGAGGCTTACTCAGGAGGATGGGGTAAGACTGATGAACTCAACAGATATCCTTGGTTTAGGGCATCTGTCTGATATAGTCAGAAAGAAAATAGTAGGAGATGATGCTTACTTTAATTGCAACCTTAACATCAATTATACAAACATCTGTGTCTGCCGTTGCCCATTGTGTGCCTTTTCTCGTGACCCAAATGCAGCAGATGCCTACCTGCTATCCCTTGAGGAGATTGAGGAAAGGGTGAAAGCTGTCAACCATATGGGTATAAATGAGGTCCATATTGTGGGTGGTCTGCATCCTGATTTGCCGTTTTCATATCTTGAGGAGATGCTTCAGAGGATAAAAGGGATAAATAGCCATATATTTATTCAGGCATTTACGGCTACAGAGATAGATTATTATGCTCATGTATCAGGGATAAGTATTGAGCAAGCATTGCTAAGGTTGAAAAATGCCGGTCTTTCCTCAATCCCTGGCGGCGGGGCAGAGATATTCAGCCCAAGGGTACGGCAGATAATTGCCCCAAAAAAGATTCCTGGTATACGATGGCTCAAGGTTATGGAAACAGCTCATAATCTTGGTTTGCATTCCAATGCTACCATGCTTTATGGACATGTAGAAACCCCTGAGGAAAGGGTAGAGCATATTATTGCTATTCGCCAGCTTCAGGATAAGACATCTGGCTTTTTGTCCTTTGTTCCATTAGCCTTTCATCCAGGTAATACCAACCTGCAAAATTGCAAAGGAACAGATGGGATTGATGATTTGAGAACCTTTGCCGTATCAAGGATATTACTGGATAATATTACCCATATCAAAGGATTATGGATGTATCTTGGCGAAAAATTGGCTGAGGTTGCCTTATGCTTTGGTGTTGATGACCTTGGCGGCACAGGGATTGATGAAAAAATTGTCCATGCAGCTGGAGCAACAACCCCAACCCAAACCTCTCAAGAATTATTGACAAGGATTAGCAAAAACGCTGACAGATGCCCAAAAAAGGTTAATAGCATCTATGAGGAAGCAAATCTTAGTTCTCTTTAGTAATGAGCACCGTTAGGTGCGTTTTATGTAGCAATTCTCGGTGAAAAAGGCAGAGGTGGTAGAGACGTTGCAATTTTATCTGCAACTCGCATATTGCACCTCGGCTGTCTCTTCCACCTCTTGTCTAAAATGTCGACTCAAATCCTGTGATGTCCTTAAATCTATCTCGCGTCCGATGAAATCGGAAAGTTCGTTTTGCATGCCGCAAAATGCTATTAATCCTGGGATATTATTTTCTTCAAATTCAACAAAAACATCTATATCGCTATCCGGACGCATTGTCCCTTTAATAGCAGAACCAAATAAAGCCAGTTTTTTAAAATGTATACTCAAGCAGGGTTATAATCCAGCTATTCCCTTCAGCTTAGCCGCCTGTTTCTTTATCAGCTCAGATAGTTCCCCTCTGGCATAGATACTCTCAGGGTAAACCTGTTGCAGTTTCAGGTATGATTGATAGGCATTTTTATAATCTTTGAGCTTTTCATAACACTCGGCAATATGGTAGAGGGAATGCGGGGACATGTCACTTCCAGGGAAATTGTCTATCACCTTTTGCCAGGCAGCAACAGCCTCTTTATATTTCTGTTGGCTATAGAAGGCTTCAGCCTTAGAATACTGGGCATATGGTGTCCAATATGCCTTTGGATACTCCTCGAGCATCCTGGTATACTCATCAATGGCTTCAGCATAGTCACCCTGTTCCTGAAGGGATCTTGCCTCTTCATACAATCCCTTGGCCTTTTTATTACTTAATTTTTCCTGAATAATGGCTATTGTCCCTTCTGCAGCCTTAGCATATATTGTCTGCGGATATTTTTTGACCAAACCATTAAACTGTTCCAATGCCTTAGTCAGGTCGCCCTGTTCATAGGAGCGTTGAGCAGCTATGTATTCCTCGCTAACCCGTTCTGCACTTACCCCTGACAGCTGATAGACTATTTCCTGTGCTTTCTGAGCCTGATTTGTTTCAGGATACTCCTCTGTAATGCTCTTAAACACTTGTTTTGCCTTTTCATACTCACCCATGTTGTAATATCTCTGGGCAATCTCAAAAAGCCTTTCTATCCTTCTGGACTTAAGACTGATGCTTGCCTCATCCATGCCATTCTTTGCCAATGAGGCATAACTGCTATCTGGATATTCTAATATAACCCTTTGAAATGTTTCAATTGCATGGGAATAGTCCTCATTCCCAAGGCATTCAAGTGCTTTTTTGTACAGGTCAGCAGATTTATCAGCATCAATTTCTTTAGCTGATAATGCAGTAGTAGCCGGGATAGAAGTCTTTTTCTTTTCAGCATCCTCTCCTGCAACCTCCTTGCTTAAAGGTTTTTCACTTGAGACTGCAGGGGTTGTGGTTTGAGGCTTTGATTTCTGAGCTTCAGCCTTTTCAGCCTGCTTAATAGCACTCTTTGACAAATCGCAAAATTCACTTTCTGGATATTTAGAGATAATCTCCTTGAACCTCTTGACAGCTTCCTCTGTCCTGCCCTCATCCAACCTTTTCTGGGCATCAGCATATGCCTTTTTTGCCTCATTATCAGAGGCTTCAGCCAGCTTCTGATTGATCTGAGTCAGGAGCGGCTCTGCTTCTTTGGCTGATTGGCTGTCTGGGTATTCCTCTATTATCTGCTCTATAGATGTCTTGGCAGCAACAAAGTTTCCCTTTTCACAATCCTCTTTGGCACGATTCAATAGATCAGCCAATCTTTCTTCCTTAATCAGCTCAACTATCTTTGGGATAACCTTTTTGGCTGGATCAACATAATTACTCTGTGGATAATCTGTTATGAGAGCCTCAAACATCTTCTGGGCATCAGCATACCCTTTTAATCGGAAATAACACCACCCAGCAGAATACATGGCATAATCTATATACTTAGAATCAGGATAATCAGAGACAACCCTTTTATATTCAGGGAGTGCTTTGCTATAATTTTCTTCATAGTAGTATGTTTCGGCTATCTTTAATCTGGCATAGTGATTGTATTTGCTTTTTGGAAATACCTTCGTAAATTCCTGGAATACCACCCTTGCCCCTGGATAATCCTTTGCCTTGAACAGTGCCTTGGCCTTTTCAAGGGTATTAATCTCATCGCCGAGTGCTTTTTCAACTGGTTCTGTTCCTTGCTGCTTCTCCTTTTTCTCCTTTTTTTCGGTTTTTTCGGTTTTTTTAGTAGCTTTCATACCCTTAACATCCTTCTTTAAAGTACCTGAAAGCTCTGTCAAGCAAACCTGAGCATAGTCAGCCGCAGGTGTATGGGGATATTCTTTTATTGTCTGGTTGTAAGACTGCCGAGCTTTTTCTCTATCATCTATCTTCCAGTAACAATCACCAACTCTATTACAGGCTATTGGGACAAAGGAAGAATCTGGATAAAGGTCAATTGCAGCCTGATAAGAAAGCAATGCCTCTGGATAACTCTCGATATTATACTGGCATTCACCAATACTATACCATGCCTCATCTGCATGTTCACCATCCGGAGCAAATATGAGATACTTTTCAAATAATTCAGCAGCATAATCATATTCTTCCTTTTGTAAGGCTGTTCGTGCCTGTTCATAGTAAATCTCTGGATCAGTAGCATATATATCTGATGAAAGACATATGAGTAGCAAAAGCATTATAATTATTTTCTGCAGCATATGGGACACTCTCCTTAACAAAATATGTCCTGTACCTATAGTGTCGTGTCAACCTTAATCTGTCGCATGGATCAACCAATCAGGGCGGGGGAACCCCGCCCCTACATTAACCTATCCGACAATTGATGGTTGACGCGACAATAGGACATATTCCCCTTTTTTTTCACTTGTTCTCCACTACAGCTTTCTTCTTCCTGCCAGCAGCAGCAAAGCACAGCCTTGTCGCATCTGCAGACGAGGTATCGACCATAACCTTGCCTTTCTTGAATTTCCCTCTTAGAATCTCTTCAGCTAAAGGATCCTCAATATATCTCTGGATTGCCCTTCGCAAGGGTCTGGCACCATAAGCAGGGTCAAACCCCTTCTTAAACAAGAAGTCATAAGCTGCCTGGGATAGCTCAAGGGTTATTCCTTGCTCCTGAATTCTATCATTTAAGTCCTTTATCATTATATCTGCAATATGATTGATATGCTCCTTGCCAAGGGTATGGAAGACAATAACATCATCAATTCGGTTGAGGAATTCAGGGTTAAACGTCTTTTTCATCTCACTCATGACCTTATCCTTCATATCATCATATATATCTTCTTTCCCCTTAGTTATAAACCCAAGATCCTTTACCTCAAAGATATCCCTTGCCCCGACATTAGAGGTCATGATCATCACTGTATTCTTGAAATCAACGGTATGACCAAGGCTATCGGTCAGGTGTCCATCCTCAAAAACCTGAAGCAGGATATTAAAGACATCAGGATGTGCCTTTTCTATCTCATCAAGGAGAACAACAGCATAGGGCTTTCTTCTTACCTTTTCTGTCAACTCTCCGCCCTCTTCATAGCCGATATAGCCTGGAGGGGCACCAACCAATCTTGATACGGCAAATTTTTCCATAAATTCAGACATATCAAGCTGAACGATTGCCTCATCATCATCAAACAAGAACTCAGCCAGTGTCTTTGCCAGCTCTGTCTTCCCTACACCAGTTGGACCAAGGAAGATGAACGAACCCATGGGTCTTTTGGGATCCTTTAACCCTGTTCTTGCCCGACGCATAGCCCTGCTCAGGGCAGAGATTGCCTCATCCTGTCCCACAATCCTTTCATGGATTGCCTCTTCCATTCGCAAAAGCTTTTCTGCCTCTTTTTCAACAAGCTTGTATACTGGAATGCCGGTAAGTTTTGAGAGTATATCGGCAATATCATCAGCAACAATCTTCTTTTCTGCAACCCCTCTTTCCTTTTCCCATTGTTTTTTTGTTCCATCAAGATTAGTCTTAAGGGTTCTTTCCTTATCCCTCAATTTAGCTGCCTTTTCAAACTCCTGAGCAGCAATAGCAGCATCTTTTTCCTTAGAAACCTGGGCTATTTCCTGTTCTAACTCCTTAAGGTCAAGGGGCATGGTTGTATTTTGCAGCCTTGCCTTTGAGCCAGCCTCATCCATAAGGTCAATGGCTTTATCCGGAAGGAACCTGTCTGAGATATAGCGATGGGCAAGCTTTGCCGCAGCCTCTAAGGATTCATCTGTAAACTTTACCCGATGGTGTGCCTCATACTTATCCCTTAATCCCTTCAATATCTCAATGGTTTCGTCTACAGACGGCTCATCGACTATAATTGTCTGAAACCTTCTTTGCAAGGCAGCATCCCTTTCCACATACTTTCTGTATTCATCAAGGGTAGTGGCACCAATACATTGAAGCTCACCACGAGACAGGGCTGGTTTAAGGATACTGGCAGCATCTAATGCCCCTTCCGCTGCTCCAGCGCCAATCAGGGTATGCATCTCATCAATAAACAGAACAATCTCGCTTGATTGTCTTACCTCCTGCATCACCCTTTTCAGTCTCTCCTCAAACTCCCCCCTGAACTTTGTCCCAGCAACAATAGCGGCCATATCAAGGCACAAGACCCGTTTATTGGCTAATACCTCAGGCACGCTGCCTGAGATAATCTGTTGTGCCAGCCCTTCAACAATGGCTGTCTTGCCTACCCCTGGATCACCGATTAACACCGGATTATTTTTGGTACGCCTGGCAAGGATCTGAGTAACCCTTTCGATCTCATCCACCCTGCCAACCACTGGGTCAAGCTTATTCTCTCTTGCCAGCATGGTTAGATCCCTTGAAAAGGCATCCAATACCGGGGTTGATGTTTTCTTGGGGTGAGCCGCAGCTGGCTTTTCACCACTGGGTATGCCACCGCCAAGCAGATTCATGGCCTCATCTCGCACTGTATCAAGATTTATGCCAAGGTTAATAAGCACCCTGGAGCCAATACCCTCGCCTTCACGGATTAACCCAAGCAACAGATGTTCTGTCCCAATATAGTTATGTCCAAGTCTCCTTGCCTCTTCTACAGACAACTCTAACACCCTTTTGGCATGAGGGGTAAAGGGCACATCACCATAGGTAAGCATCTCAGAACCCTTTGGGGCAACCTTTTCCACCTCAATGCGAATACTCTCAAGGCTTATTCCCAGGTTGCTAATGACCTCTGCTGCCACACCCTCTCCCTCTCTTACTAATCCAAGCAGCATATGTTCAGTACCAACATAATCATGCCCCAGTCTTTTTGCCTCTTCCTGAGCAAGCCCTAAAACCCTTCTTGCCCTTTCTGTAAACCTTTCAAACATTCTTCATACCCTCCATCATCTTTTTTTGTACTACCCTTGCCCTAACAACATCCCTTTCTATCGCTAATTGTTGTTCCTGAACCAAAATCTGAATATGGGCAGGTTGAACAGCGATTAGTAATTCATTTAAGGTTCTAACAGGAATATTTATCATATTAAGCCCTACCCCAAGCCTGACTGCTGATAATAAATCCATAACCTCCTGAGAAGAAATAAGTTTGGCTGCACACAAAACAGCCATTGCCCTAAAAACCTGATCTTCTAACTGTGTCCTTGATTGCTTTAATATCTGTTCCCTGGCAGCCTGTTCTTCATGGATTATCTTTTGGGTTATCTTTTCTACATTGTCAACTATTTCCTCTTCCTGTCTGCCAAGTGTAACCTGATTGGATATCTGAAAGAGATTGCCAGATGATTCACTCCCCTCACCATGCAGCCCGCGGATAGCCAATCCAATGTGTGATACAGCATGCAGTATCTTGTCTATCTGTTTGGTAATATTTAAGGCAGGCAGATGGAGCATCACCGATGCCCTCATACCTGTACCAACATTAGTCGGACAGGCAGTTAAATAACCCCATTCAGGTGAAAAGGCATACTCTAATTTCTCAGATATCTTATCATCTATCTGGTTAATGACATTCCATGTAGAGCTTAATTGAAGCCCAGAGGAAAAAGCTTGTATCCGCAAATGGTCCTCTTCATTGACCATAATATTTACCAGCTCCTTAGCTCCAATGATCACAGCTCCAACCTTACCCTTAGCATGTTCAAGACTAATAAGATGCCTTTCTACAAGGAATTGCCTGAGCAGCGAATCAGCATTTTCCATATCTATGCTGGTTGAATTTAATAAAAAAGGGCTACTTGCTGCAGCAGACTTTACCTGTGGGACAACCTCTCTGAGATATTTATCCTTTGCCCAGCAGGTAAAAGGCAATCTTGCTATATTTCGAGCCAATCGTATCCTGCTGCTAATAACTATCTCTGATAATGGACCACTCCCATCAAGCCATGCCGCAGGATTTTCAAGGAATGTTTTTAATGTCATCTAATTCTCCTTTTACCAGTGCACCGGTTACCGGTTACCGGTAACTCCCGCAGCTACAGGTATTTTTGTAGCTGCAACCTGCCAGTGCTACCTTTTGTGGTCACTTCTGTAGAAAAAGGTGAACCAATATCGCAGGTTGAAAAAACTTG
>JASEHA010000095.1 GCA_030018795.1 bacterium | reverse complement strand
ACATAGAATGTTGGGCTACTATTATCTTTATGTCAATTTTTTTATTGGAGTGCATCTATTAAAAAAAATTTGACTATCGTAGGTTAAAAACTTGAACATCGAGTATTAGTTAAATTCTTTACTGGTGCTCTTTTGCTGACGCAACACTAATCTCGTGGAATAGCTGCCACAGCCAGTCTATCACACCTTTCATTATACTTATCCCCTGAATGCCCCTTAACCTTAATCCATTCAACTTGATGAGGCTGGATTAATTTGAGCAATTCTTGCCACAGATTTTGATTCTTGACTGGTTTCTTATCAGCAGTTTTCCATCCATTAGCCAACCATGTTTTTATCCAATTCTGGGTAAAGGCATTGACGATATAGGCACTATCTGAATGTATTCTTATCTTTGAGGGGGCATTTACTGCCTTTAACCCCTGGATGACACCCATCAGCTCCATTTGATTATTGGTTGTATCGCGTTCTCCGCCAGAAAACTCTTGTTCGCCCTTTTCGTTCTCATTGGTGATAAGAATAGCTGCCCATCCCCCTGGCCCTGGATTACCCTTGCATGCTCCGTCTGTGTATAGAGTGAACACATTATCCCCTGATAAGGCAGCAACCCTGGTAAATGAATTTGAATGAATATTGTTAAACATAAAAGTGATTATACCATATTTATCCATGAAAGTCAATCAAATAACTGACAATTTTACTTGCATTTTCTCTGTTTTTATGGTATCCTGTTTTTGTAAAAGGAGCGAAAAGTGCCTACACCGATTGGTCATACATTAACAGGGGTAATCATTCATACCATCATTCGCAAGAAAAGAGAACATTGTCAGGGATGGATATGCCTTTTATTCTGCATCATTTTTTCCAGTCTGCCTGATATTGATTTTATTACTCTGACAAACCTTTCTTTCACCTCTTTCACCTCTTTCCCCTCTTTCCCCCACCAAGGGGCAGAGAACTGTTTCTCGTTGCCAGGGGTTAGATTGAGCTGGGAAAACCATCATGGACCAACACATTCACTTGGATTTGCGATGCTAATCATGCTTATTGTTGGGGTTGTGGCAAGGATATTTCAGAAGAATTGGAAACAATGGAGTATTCTCAGCGGGTTATGTGTGATTTCTCATGTTTTAATGGATATTCTTGTCACTAAAAAAGGATTGATGCTGTTTTATCCCTTGAGTACGCATCGAATTATTCTGGCTATCGGCTTCCCCTTTGGTTATTCTCCAGAGATGGGGTTTATCGGCTTTGTTGTAATGAGTGCCCTTGAAGAAATGGTTATTCTTGGAGGAATATTGATTGTCATATGGAAAGTGATGAAATGAGCAACTTCCACATAGCAAAAATTAAGCCATTGCTTCTGTGCATCTGTATCTTCCTTGCTCTCTCTCAGCAGATTTTCGCTGCAGCCATGCCTCAAGTTTTGCCCTTGACCATAGGAATTGCCCCGCTTGAGATTACCACTGATGAGGATGGGTATTCGATGGTAAGGGCAGAGGGTTGTGATATTGTCTCTAATGTTGGTCTACCCATTCTGCCAATAAAGGCATTCTTTGTGCTTTTGCCTCAGTGCAGCGAGGTAGAAGAAGTAGAGATAACATCTATTCAGCAGGAGAGGCTAAAGGGCAAGTATCTTCTCAAAACTGTTTCGCCGCCTCAGCCTGTTTCAGGGAAGCACAACACACAAAGCTGTGTGGTTAAATATTCAGCCTTCAGCCTTCAGCCTTCAGTAGTCCATCTTGAATCCATCCAGCAATGGGGAGGGTTTAATCTGGCATGTATGCAGGTATCTGGGGCAGTGTATGATGCCCAATCAGGTGAGCTGACATGGATTAAGCAGGTTGAATTCAATCTCAGGCTAAAGCAGACCAATGACACCCCTGTCTGTGGCAGGTGTCCTAATCCTTTGGCACTTCAAAAATTAGTGGTAAATCCAGAGCTAATCCCCTTGTGTTACACTGCTCCTGCCTTTGCCCCAACAGCAGAAAGATACCTTATCGTAACCGATGAGAACCTTGCCCCTGCCTTTCAAGCCTTGCTCAATTCAAAGATTAGTAAGGGAATGGAAGCTACTGTCACCACTACTTCATGGATATATGAGCATTTTCATGGTAGAGACAATCAGGAAAGGATTAGAAATTATATCAAAAACTACCAGCCAAAATACCTTTTGCTTGGTGGAGATACAGAGATAGTGCCATACCGTGGTGTCTATGCCTGGGTTGAGGGCGGGGTATTGGCTGATAAATCGTTCTCTGATGCTAACATCCCTTGCGATATGTACTATGCCTGCCTTGATGGCGATTGGGACTATGATAAGGATGGCATCTATGGAGAGGTGGAGGATAGGGTGGATATGCTGCCTGAGCTATTTGTGGGCAGGGCACCGGTTAATACTGGCACAGAGGCAGAGAATTTTGTGGCAAAGGTGCTTAAGTTTGGCTCTGCTACAGGCAGTGGCAGCTACCCATACCATGAGATGCTGATTGGGTGTGAGCTTGATAAATTAAATGATGGTAAATTGATTATGCAGGCAATTGATGAGATTACACCAGGCAAATATGACGTATCCTGTTACTATGAGAGCGAGGGTTCAGCAAATAAGCAAAGCATTATAACTGGATTAAATACTGGCAGGATTGGACTGGTAGCTCATGCTGGTCATGCCAATGATTATTGCCTTCAAACAGGGGATGGATACCTTTATAATTCTGACATCCATAAGCTATCCAATCCCTGTTCATTTGTCTTCAATACCATTGGATGCTATGCAGGAGCATTTGAGGGTACACAAAGCGATTGCATTGGCGAGCAGATGGTCATGAATAAAAATGGCGGTGCAGCTTTTATTGGCAATTCAAGGTATGGACTGTATGATGAGACAATCCCAATGCTTTATAGCGGCGAGTATCAGGTGGAATTTTTCAGGCAGGCATTGCGTGAAGGGTATTCACATATTGGTGAGGCACTGGCAATGAGCAAGCTTGTCTTTGTTCCTCAAAGTAATACAGGGACACCATACCGCTGGATACAATACTGCCTTAATCTTCTTGGTGACCCGGAGATGACCCTGCCAATGCCCATGGATATTCAGGCATTGTATCAAGTCATCCAGGGGAATGTCTCTGGAATAGCTGCCCCAGGACAATTATTGCCGCTGATTATTACCCTGAAAAATTTTCGGGATAATGATTGTGCCAGCTTGAGTGTAACATTGAGCACTGATGACCATTATGTGATTATTACCACCAATACCGTCACCTTTGATGCACTATTAATAGGTGAGATAATCAGTAACACCAGCCAGCCATTTGGTTTTATGCTTAAGCCCAACTGCCCTTATGAACACAGGATAATGTTTACCTTAAGCATAAGCGATGGAACAGCTATTGCTACAGATACCATTTATTTAACCGTCAGCCGCATAGCATCAAGCATGGACAATATCATTTGTTACCCTAATCCATGTGTCAGTCAGCGTATGCTAACCATAGCCAATATCCCATCAGGCAAGGATGCCATGGTTTATATCTATAACCTTTCAGGGGAGCTGGTGCGAAAGATAGAGGCTGTAGAACTGATGGCAGGCGGTTCAATGACTGCCCGATGGGACACAAGAAACGATACTGGGGAAATGGTTGCCTCTGGTATCTACTTTTATCGACTGGTATGCTCTGCTGGTGTTAAGACCGGCAAGATAGGGATTGTGCGATAAGACAGAGCACCAGGGCACCAGTCAAATTCTTTACTGGTGTTCTGGTAACTGGTGCACTGGTGCTCTATTGCTCTGGTGCTCTCCTACATCCACTTACACAACCCCATCTCATGCTTATGCAAAAGCTCTTGATGACAGGGAATGATGCGAACAGATATGGTGTATCGACCGCTATCATTTGGATGAAATCTGGTGTAAAAACGATATTCCCCTGTCTGTGTTTTACCTTCAGTTTCCATAGCTGCCAGATGAACATGCCCTTCATTATCCTTAACATAAAGCTCAACCATTACATCTTTTGGTTGAAGCTTTCCAAGGGATACAAGCACCTCAACAAATTTTGATTTGCCAAACATTACAGAAGAGTCGTCTCCATCTACCATAGATAATTTGACATCCTTCCAGTTGTCAATAATATTCTTTTTCCATGCTGCCAATTCTCTGGCAATAGCATGATCGTTTGTAAATCGCCTTTTGCCTGAATCAGAGGCTTTGATATAACACTTACGAGTATATTCCCGAACCATCCTATCTGTATTAAATATAGGGGCTATGGTTTTTATGGACTCCTTTGACATCCTTATCCATTCATTCTTTTCCTCCTCTTTGTAATAAAGGGGAATGATTTCTTCTTCAAGCAGGGAATATAAAGAATTACTATCATCAATATCCTGTTTTGTCGAGTCATCATATCCGCGTTCATCCCCAATTGCCCAGCCATTTCCTTTGCCAGAGATGCTATCTTCTTTGTAGCCTTCAGCCCACCAGCCATCTAATATACTCAGGTTAATGCCACCATTTACAGCAACCTTTTGTCCGCTTGTACCACTGGCTTCATACGGCCGTCTTGGCGTATTCAGCCAGACATCTACGCCAGAGACAAGGTGTCTGGCAATATTGATGTCATAGTTTTCTAATAAAACAATGCGTTTGCGGAATTCAGGCATTTGAGAGACATTGTATATCTGACGGATAACATCCTGACCATGATGATCAGCTGGATGAGACTTGCCTGCAAAAACAATCTGAACCGGTCTTTCAGGGTTATTAACAATCCTTTTTAATCGTTCTAAGTCCCTGAGAATAAGGTTTGCTCGTTTATAGGTAGCAAATCGTCTGGCAAATCCAATGGTTAATATCTCAGGGTCAAGAACATTTTCTGCCTCCCTGATCTCGGTTGTAGAGGACATATTCCTGATGCGTTGTTTCTTTAGATTGCCTCGAATAACCTCAATCATCTTACGTTTGATATCCTGTCTGACACCCCAGTAGATATCATCAGGGGTATCATAGATCTTTTGCCAGAACTCAGGCTTGGACAAATTGCTTCGCCACTCCTGTCCAAGGTATTGATCAAAAAAGTCTGCCATGGGTGGGGTAATCCATGTAAAGGTATGGATACCATTGGTGATGTAGATAATCGGGTTCTCTTCTGCAGGGATATCTGGCCAGAGATGTTTACAGAGATTACTGGTTATCTGCCAGTGCAGGAGACTAACCGCATTGGTATAATGGGCAATTCGAAAGGCTAATCGTGTCAGATTAAAACCCTTGTCTTCTTTTCCAAGCTCCATAAACTCATCACGGCTTAAACCAACCTCTTCCCAGTAATGCCGAAAATAACGATCCTTCATCTCAAGCGGAAAGACATCATGCCCGGCTGGGACAGGGGTATGGGTAGTAAAGACTGTTTTGGCACGAACTACCTCCACTGCCTCATAAAAGTTTAACCCATTATTTTTAACCTGATTACGGATGCGTTCCAATCCCATAAACACAGAATGCCCCTCGTTCATATGCCACACCGTTGGTTTTATATTCATTGCTTGAAGTGCCCGCACACCGCCTATACCGAGAACTATCTCCTGAGAGATACGCATGTCCAGATTACCGCCATAAAGCTGATATGTTATCAATCGGTCATTTTCATTATTAAGGGTTGTATCTGTATCAAGCAGGTAAAGTGGTATTCTGCCTATTTTTGCCTCCCATATATTTACATATACCCTGCGGCCGGCTATATCTACATCTATGATTAAAGCCTCCTTAGTCTTATCGTCATACACACGGCAAATGGGCATCTCCTCAAATTCATTATCAACATATTCAGCAATTTGATTGCCGTGCCCGTCTATCTTCTGAGAAAAGTATCCGTGCCGATAGAGTAAGCCTATAGCAACAAAGGGAAGCCCAAGGTCGCTCGCTGCCTTACAATGATCACCTGACAGTATGCCAAGCCCCCCGGAATAGATGCTCAATGACTCATGAAGACCATATTCAGCTGAGAAATAGGCAATCACCTCATCCCTTTCCCCAAATCGATGGTTAAACCATGTATCTGTTTCAGAAAGATAATGGTCAAAGGCAGCCATAATCTTATTGTATTCAAGGAGATAGGTTCTATCCTTGCTTGCCTTGTCCAATTTATGCTGGCTTACCTCCTTCAGGAATTTGATAGGGTTATGCCCTACCTTTTTCCAGAGGTTGCGGTCAATAGATGAAAAAAGCAGTAAAGCATCCGGGTTCCATGAAAACCAGACATTACCAGCTACTTCATTAATTCGAGTAATTCTTTGCGGCACAGTAGGTTGAACGAACAGTTCCATTGTTTTTGGCATATATTTTCTCCGTAGTGAATTTCCCTTATGTCAAGCATATCTGAACGATTAAAGCTCACACTCTCGAGGGGTCTTAACTATCCAATTTATTTTTTCTGCTTCTTCTGGTGTAGCGTTTTCATGGATGATAGCATTCAAGGCAGCAGCCATAGCCACAGGGTGACTATTTTGCCACACATTTCGGCCAAGGTTAATACCAATGGCTCCCTTTTGCATCCCATCATAAACAAACTCAAATACCTCTCTATCTGTCTCTACCTTTGGTCCGCCAGCCATTACCACTGGCACAGGGCAGCCATCTACTACCTTATCAAACTCCTCACACCAGTATGTTTTGACAACATGAGCACCTAATTCGGCACAGATCCGACAGCATAGTCCAAGATACCGTGCATCCCTTTTTTCTAACTCCCTGCCAACTGCAGTCACAGCCATTACAGGAAGTCCATACCTCTGACATTCATTAACAAGGTTTGACAGGTTTGACAGGGTTTGTTTTTCATAATCAGAGCCAATAAATACAGAAAGCCCTACAGCAGAAGCATTAAGCCTGAGAGCCTCTTCAACAGAGGTAGTAAGTATCTCATCTGCCAGATCCTTGCCCACCATGCTTGTCCCGCCAGAGACCCTGAGAATAATAGGCTTGTCAATATCAGTCGGTATGGCAGAACGCAAGACCCCCCGAGTCACAAAAAGAGCATCAAAATAAGGCAGCAGCGGTTTAATAGTTTCCCATGGTTTTTCCAGCTTTGTGGTTGGCCCCTGAAAATATCCATGATCTATAGGCATAAAAAAACAGTGACCATCAGGCTGAATTAATCTGGACAATCGATTTTCTATTCCCCAATCCATAAACATATTCCTCCTTACACGATAAACTATAAAGTGCCAGAAAAGCACACTTTACTCATACTCGATTTAAATTTCTTATCAAAGCCTTTTTACCAATAATCCCTTATTTTTCGAGAGGTTAGCAGGGTTGATGACAGGAGTTCTGAAGTATAGGGCATAATCAGTGTCAGCCATCGAATTGAGGAAGAATAGATCAATGTAAAATTCACTCAAGTGTTAAAGATGGTCAGAGGGTTGTTTTTAGCATTTCACAACATCCCTGCGGTTCTTAACACCTCTGCAAATCGCGGTTCAACCAGAGCGTATCCCTTTAATGCCTTGCGAATGGCAACCCTTTCTACCCTTTCATCCTCAAATCCCTGCTCCAATTCCTTTGTTTTCCTTACAACCGGTGTAATGGCTGTGCGTCTATCCCATAACACAAACCCAATCATAGCCAACAGCCCACAGATTAATGTCATAATACCACCAAGTGCTACATATACCAGACCCCTTAAATCATCTATCCTTTTATCTATAGCCTTTAGT
>JASEHA010000094.1 GCA_030018795.1 bacterium | reverse complement strand
GGGCAATTCTATGAGGATTGTGTGATTTGAATTTTGCTTTATCGAATATTCAGATACTGCTAAAAATTTACTTGACACATAAATCAATTCATGTTATTATTATAAACTTAAAGGATAATTATATCAGAAGGAGGAAAGATGAAAACGTATATGGCGAAAACAGGTGAGGTGCAGGGGAAGTGGTATCTGGTTGATGCTGCAAATATTGCCTTAGGAAGGCTGGCAAGCTGCGTGGCAAAGATCCTTAGAGGCAAGAATAATCCTCTGTTTACCCCACATGTTGATACTGGTGATTCAGTAATCATTATTAATGCAGATAAGATATTGCTTACAGGTAAGAAAAAACAGCAAAAGTTTTATTATCGGCATACAGGGTATCTGGGAGGGTTAAAGAGTACCCGTTACGATAAACTCTTGTCAACTAATGCTGACAAGGTGATTATGCTTGCAGTAAGGAGAATGATTCCAGATACTGTTCTTGGTCGGGCAATGTTCAAAAAACTAAAGGTTTATGCCGGGGATGTACATCCGCATGAGGCTCAAAAACCAGAATTGTTAAAGTTAAAACTATAGAAACATACCGCATGGTAGTTTTAAGAACATAAAAGTATTATTGACAAAAGATAGTTATGTCCATGGTGAATTTTGTGTTCTTGGTGGTGAGTAGTTACAAAGGAGGATTATTAGAGTGGAAGGAAATCACTATTATGGAACAGGTCGTCGAAAAAGGGCTATTGCCCGGGTAAGATTGGTTGCCGGAACAGGAAAGATGATGGTTAATAATCTGGATATAGCAGAATATCTGGGTGGTTTAATTAATACCCAGCTGTCTGTTGTCCAACAGCCATTAATTGCTACCTCAACCATTGGCAAGTATGATGTGCTTGTCAGGGTAGGGGGCGGTGGAAAGATAGGACAGGTTGGTGCTATTCGTCATGGGATTGCCAGGGCACTGCTGGAGTCCAATTTAGAATTAAAGCCTGTATTACGCAAGGGTGGATTTTTGACCAGAGATCCACGTGAACATGAACGAAAGAAGTATGGTCTTTATGGCAGAAGACGCCGGTTCCAGTATTCCAAGAGATAATCGAGGTTACAATTATCGTTTATGGTGACCATTAGCTGTATCCTTTTGTTTTCTACAGATACGTTAATCGGACACGATCACGATTTTTCTTATACCCCCTGCTGGCATGGATATGTGTCTGTAGGGGGTAGGTTTTAATTTGTTCCATATATAGGGGAAGAAGTGGATAAGTATAACTTTGCAGAGATAGAGGATAAATGGCAGACAAAATGGGAACAGGACAAAAGGTTTAAGACAACAGTCTCAACCGATAAACCCAAATACTATTGTCTGGAGATGTTTCCATATCCATCCGGCAGGATACATATGGGACATGTCCGAAATTATACCATTGGTGATGTTATTGCCAGATACAAGATGATGCATGGAGTAAATGTCCTGCATCCCATGGGTTGGGATGCCTTTGGACTGCCTGCTGAAAATGCAGCCATTTCTAAGAATGTTCATCCAGATGAGTGGACCAAAAGCAATATTAGTTATATGAAATCCCAGCTGAAACGTATGGGATTTTCTTATGATTGGGATAGGGAACTGGCTACCTGTAATGAGGATTATTATAAATGGAATCAATGGCTTTTTTTGAAATTTTATGAAAATGGTCTTGCTTATAAACAGGAGGCAGATGTTAACTGGTGCGATAAGTGTCAGACTGTTCTGGCTAATGAACAGGTAGAAGATAGCTGCTGCTGGCGATGCAGCACACCTGTTAGAACAAAAAGACTTTCCCAGTGGTTCTTCAGGATTACAGCCTATGCAGATAAACTGCTCAATGATCATTCCTTATTGGGGAATTGGCCTGATAAGGTGTTGAGTATGCAGAAAAACTGGATAGGCAGGAGCTATGGATGTGAGATAGATTTCAGGCTGGACAGCGATAGAGATAAGATAATAAAGGTATTTACTACAAGAGCTGATACGATATTTGGGGCAACATATATTGTCCTTGCTCCACAGCATCCCCTTGTTGATGAACTGATTAAAGGGGCAGAAAATGAGGCAATGATTCGGCAGTTTATAGAACAGTGTAAGATCAGGGTGGCTCTGGATGAAGAGCTGGAAAAAAAGGGTATCTTTACTGAAATATATGCTGTAAACCCTGTTAATGGAGAGCGTGTCCCTGTCTGGATTGCAAATTATGTTCTGATGGAATATGGAACCGGTGCAATTATGGCTGTTCCTGCCCATGACCAGCGGGATTTTGAGTTTTCTAAGAAATATTGCCTGCCAATGAGGGTGGTAATTCAGCCGGCAGAAGCATTGGAATTTGATAATATGACCTGTGCCTATGAAGAGCAGGGGACAATGACAAACTCCGCAACATTTGATGGCATGGGGAATGTTGAGGCAAAAGAGGCTATTATCTCCTGGATGGAAAAGCAGGGCATAGGCAGAAAAAGGGTTAATTATCGATTGAGAGACTGGTTGGTTTCAAGGCAAAGGTATTGGGGGACACCAATACCCATGATCTATTGTGATCGTTGTGGATTGGTTCCAGTCCAGGAGGATGAATTGCCAATAAAACTGCCAAAGGGATTGGATATCTCAAGTGGGAAAACCCTTGCTACATGCCTTGAGTTTATTAATACAAAATGCCCTGTTTGTGATGGGGATGCCAGAAGAGAAGCAGATACCATGGATACCTTTGTTGATTCGTCATGGTATTTTGCCAGATACATCTCTCCTCAAGATGACAGGCAGCCAATAGATACAACCCTGGCAAATTATTTTTTACCTGTTGATCAATATATTGGCGGGATAGAACATGCTATCCTGCATCTTTTATACTCTCGATTTTTTATTAAGGTTATAGCAGATATTGGGTTAATCAGTCATCCAGAGCCATTTGCCAACCTTCTTACCCAGGGGATGGTCATCAAGGATGGAGCCAAGATGTCTAAGTCTAAGGGGAATGTGGTTGATCCTGATGAGATTGTTAATAAATATGGGGCTGATACAGTACGAATATTTATCCTGTTTGCTGCCCCTCCGGAAAAAGATCTGGAGTGGTCAGAGCAAGGGGTAGAAGGGGCATGGCGGTTCTTGAATCGGGTGTGGAGGATTGTTCATCAGCACGCTCCACAAATAATAGATATGCAAACAGAAGGTATGGAGCAGAATATAAAAATATCTGCTGCAAGGGGATTATATTCATGGACACACCGTACTATAAAAAAGGCTACTGATGATATTGAGGTTTTTCACTTTAATACCGTTATTGCTGCCTGTATGGAATTGGTCAATGAGATATATCAGTACAGGGAGTTTGATGCTGTGGGTCTGGTTGCTTTGCGTGAGGCATTAAGGAATCTAATCCTTCTGCTTTCTCCATTTGCCCCTCATATTTGTGAGGAGTTGTGGCAGGTTTTAGGAAATTCCACAAGCGTACTTGATGAGCCATGGCCAGTCTATCTTCCAGAAGCAATCTATGAAGAGACAGTAGTTATTATTGTTCAGATAAATGGGAAGGTAAGGGATAAAATTTCTGTGCCGGCTGAAAGCACGGAAGAGGTTATTAAGGCTGAAGCACTTAAGGCTGCAGCAGAAAAATTGGGCACAAAGGATATAAAAAATATTATAGTTGTGCCTGGCAGGTTAGTTAATATTGTAGTATAATAAGGTATCAGGTATGATACCTTATTGTTTATCAAATGGGGGTTAGTAATGGATATTTCAACATGGGTTGGTACTATTGGGGCAGCAGTGGCCATGGTTGGAGCTATCATGTTAGAAGAGGCTGGGATAGTAGGTTCAGGGTATTTTAATATACCTGCGACCGTGATGATTGGTGCCGGAACATTTTTGTCAACAATGGCTACCTTTGACTTAAAACATAACATGAATGCAGGTAATTGGATGAGGATAGCATATTTTAATACAGCACATGATGAAGGGGAAGTAATTACGACTATATTAAACTTTGCTCAGAAGGCACGAAGAGAAGGGTTGTTGGCTTTAGAAGGGGATATTGAAGGGATTCATGACCGCTTTTTGAAAAAAGGCATCCAGTTAGTGGTTGATGGAGTTGACCCTGAACTAATCGAATCTGTGCTTGACATAGATACCGCAGGTATGAGAGCAAGGCATAAGTGTGGTGAGGAATGGTATATGTGCGCAGGTGGTATGGCTCCAACCATGGGAATCCTTGGGGCTATCATGGGATTAACCGGTGCTCTTAGTAAAATGGGCGGCGGCGACATGATGACTACCATCCACTCCTTAGCTATTGCCTTTGTTGCTTCATTCTATGGTGTGGCTATAGCTAATCTAATCTTGATCCCGGTTGCTGGTAAGCTAAAGTTCCTTGACCATGAAGAGGCATTTATGCGTGATTTGATTATGACTGGTGTTTTAGCCATTCAAGCTGGAGATAACCCAAGAATAGTTGAGGAAAAGCTGAAGGCATTCTTCTCACCAGCCACATATCCTGTGAAATCTCTGGAAGAGGCTGGGGGATGATAGTAGTGCAAGCATCCTTGCTTGCCTTGCAATCTGCCTATATTTATCGAATCAATTCCCTTGCTGCTGATAGCACATCATCCACAGTTATCTCTTTCATGCAAGCAAAGTTCTTTAGAGGGCATCTATGCCCTCCATGTTTGCCACATGGACGACAACTCAAGTCTGTTTTTTCCACTACCCGAAATGATTCGCCATAGGGACCAAATCCAAGGTTAGTTGTAGTTGGACCAAATATGGCTACAGTTGGGGTCTTCATGGCCATAGCTATATGCAAGGGGCCGGAATCGTTGGTGATGAATAATCGACACCGTTCCATTACCCCAGCCAGATGCTTTAAGCTAAGCCTACCTGCAGCAAGGATGGGTCTGGTCTTCATAAACAGGGCAATCTTTTCTACCAGCCAGCCATCCTCTTGCCCGCCTACCAGTATTATCCTTGCCTTAAATTCATTTGACAGGGCATCACATACCTGAGCAAATCTTTCTGGAATCCATCGCTTGGTAGGCCAGACAGAGCATGGATTGATGCCGATTAATAAATCGCCTGGCAAGACACCGGTTCTGGAGATAAAATCTCGTGAAAATTCCCTATTTTTGTCAGAGATGTGTATTTGTAGAGGATAATCTCCATGAGGAGCTCCAAGTGCATAGGCTAATTCAAGATTCCTTTTTGCCTCATGGAGTTTTAATTGATATTCAACCCTTGAGGTAAAAAGAAAAGCCCCTGCATTTCTGTCAAATCCAATTCGATAAGGAATGCCGCAAAGAAAGGCGAGCAAACTGGAACGAAATGAAGGGTGGGGGACAACAGCCAGATCAAAATGCATCCTTCGAAGTTCTTCAACTACCTTCAGGAAATGAAAAATTCCTTTTTGTTGACCCTTCTTGTCATAAGGGATAATATTGGCTATGCACGGATCTCCCTCCAGAACCTCCTTGCCCTTTGGGGTAGTTAGCAGGTGCAGCTCTGCCTCTGGGAAGCCTTTTGAAAGTGATTGAATTAAGGGTGTAGTCAGAACTACATCCCCAATAAACGCTGTTTGAATGATTAAGATTTTTTTACATTTTTCCATGTTATTCCTATTGTTAGGGAAGCAGTTAGCTAATAGCTAACTGCTAACTGCTTCCCTCCCTTACCCCAAGCAAGTTCTTAACCGCATCCACCACATCCTCAGGTGTAATGGCTGTCATACATTCATGGGTATTTTGAGGACATTTGCTGCTGCCATGTGAACTGCATGGTCTACAGGGCAGCTCCCTTTCCAGGACAATGTGTTTGCCATTCCCATGAGGACCGAATCCAAGGTCAAGGGTTGTTGGACCAAACATACTTACTGTAGATACCCCTAATGCTGCGGCAATATGAAGTGGTGCTGAATCATTGGTAATCAAGATATCACACCTCTGAATAAGGGATGGTAGTTCCAATAAAGATGTCCAGTTGACAAGATTTAAGGGTTTTTTATCCATCCACGCCTCTATCTTCTTTCCCAATTCCATATCATGGGCATCGCCAATGAGAACGATTTTGGCATTTAATTCTTCCATCAGCCTATTCCCTGCTTCAACAAATCCCTCTGTTGGCCATTGCTTTGTCTTCCATTTTGCACTAGGGCACATGCCAATCACCAGATCCCTGTCCTCAATCCCGAGCTCTTTAAGGCATTCAAGAACATTTTTACCCATATCTTTATCTATCTTCAATTCTGGCACACGGTTATCTGAAGAAAGAATCCCAAACTCTGTCAGGGGATTAAAGTAAAGATCAATGATATGAGACTGCTGCGGAAGTATCTGCCACTTAAACCATATCCTCAGCAGCCTCAAAAACCTGTGTTTAGAATAATGGATCTTATGTCTTATTTGTGAAAACAGGTAGATTATCATGCTTCTCAGATTCCAGTGAAGGTCTATCAACAGGTCAAACTGTTCTGAATTTATCTCACCTATCAATTTTATTAATCCCATAAATCCATCTTTTGAATCAAAGACAAATACCTTATCAATATGTGGGAATAGCTTTGTTATTTCTAAAAACTCTTTTTTTACGACAAAGCACAATTTAGCATACGGATACCTTTCCCTTAATGTCCGCAGCACAGGGGTTGTAAGAACAATATCTCCAATAGAGCTAAACCTGATCACCAGTATCTTGTTTATTAATCGCTGCATAAAAACCTCAACAAGTTTTCCTGCCAATTTGGGGTAATAATCGAAAACCGTATCTTTAAGAAGAACAATGGACAGCTTATATCCTTTGCTGCCAGTCGAACCATATCTTTTTCGGTTGTTACAACCATATCTGTCTCCTTTGCCATTTCTTCAATCCTTATCAGGCAGGCAGAATCATACGAATAATGATCCGGAAAACGTAATGGAATTATTTTATCAGGCTCAAACTGTCTCAGGGTATGTTCAAAAGACTCTGGGCAGCCAATACCTGAACAAGCAAGGATCCTCTTTCCTTTTAGCCATGACAGGGGATAGGTAGTTGAATTTTTCCCTGATTCTAAGTATAATGGCAAATGAATGCTTGCCAGTATCAATGCTTCTGGGTTTAATCCCCTGACCATATTCTCGTAAGGGGTAATATCTGTTACCATGTCTGTATGGGTAAGGATAATTACCTGAGCCCGTTTTGCAGCCGAGAGAGGCTCCCTGAGTACACCTTGTGGAAACAACCGTAATCCAGCCTGAGGGATAGAAACATCATACAATAAAATATCTACATCCCTATCAAGCTTAAGATGCTGGAAACCATCATCAAGTAAAAGGGTATCACAGCTAAATTTTTTAATAGCATATTTTCCTGAAGCCCATCGATTCTTGCCTACCAGCACAGGGATATTGATCAGGTTTTTTGCCAGAAGATACGCCTCATCCCCGGCATCTTTTTCTGAAGGCTGAAGGCTGAAGGCTGAAGACTGAAGGACAACACCCTGCTGTTGTTCATATTGGCTATGATAACCCCTTATCAATACCCCAATCCTTTTGCCTGCATCCCTTAACAAAGAGGCTATCTCTATTATTGCCGGTGTCTTTCCGCTGCCGCCAACCGTAAGATTGCCAACACTGATTACCCTTACAGGAAGCTTTTTCTTCCTTAAAAAACCATACCTATAGCCGCACATCCTTATTTTAATCAGGACAAGATATACAAGGGATAATACTCCAAGGATCTGTCGAATGATTAATCCCTTTCTTTTCCCAAGCATAATCTCACGAAGATACATTATCATCATGCAGTTATTATATCATTATAAACAAGATTTGTCAACCTTGTTTCAGATAGTTCTCAGGGCAAACGCATCTAAATCCCACAATTCCCTCTAACGACAAAGTTTTGTCG
>JASEHA010000093.1 GCA_030018795.1 bacterium | reverse complement strand
TAGGCAGCTGATGGAAGAGATAGGGGTGTTTAATTATGAATAAAACAGAGCTTGGTTCAAAAACTGCCAAAGGAGGATTTGCGAACGAAAAAGCAATTTGTAGAAAATTTGATTCTTGGAAAAAAGATGAAAATGCACAAGAATGTGCATAAAATCTGTAAAATCTAAAATCTGGAAAATCTGGGGAAAATCTGGGGACACAATACTAATTAATGCTTGGCAAAAAGGATGAAGATGGGATAGGATATAAACATGGCTCGGATTGCACGTGTAGTAGTACCAGAAATACCATATCATGTAACCCAACGAGGTAACTGCCGGCAGAAGGTATTTTTTCTTATCGAGTGATTATGAAAGCTATATTTCTCTTTTGAAGGAATGGTGTAATAGATATAGCGTAGAGATATGGGTATATTGTTTGATGCCGAATCATGTTCACTTAATTGCGGTTCCTCAGACAAAAGAAGGTTTATCCAGAGCGATAGGAGAGACTCACCGATCGTTATACGCGTATGATCAACTTTCGGGAAAAATAGCGAGGGTATTTGTGGCAAGGGAGATTCGCTTCATATCCTATGGACGAGAGGTATTTGATGACGGCAGTGCGATACATTGAATTAAATCCTGTTTTAAGCAAAGATAGTCTCAAAAAGCTTGGGAATATGCATGGTCGAGTGCATGTGCCCATATAAATGGAAAGGATGACCGATTAGTACGAGTTCTGCCATTGCTTGAGATAGCAGGAGATTGGAAGGAATTTTTGCAAGGAGAAATGAGAAAAAAGGATGTAGAACAAATCCGGCGTCATGAGGGGACAGGTTGTCCCCTGGGAGATGAATCATTTATAAATAGACTGGAAGTAATGCTTGGTTTAAGTGCTTCATCCTCAGAAAGCGGGTCGCAAACCTAAAAAATAGGTATTGTGTCCCCAGATTCAGAAAGTAAATATTTAAACTACAATGTAGGAGGATACCAAAAATGAAGAAGTTCGTATTTCAAATTTCTGTGCTGGTTTTAGCATTTTTTTCGTGTGCAAGCGAAATTTTCGCCGAGCGTCAGATATCCGAAGAAGCGTTGATATTTAAGGGCGTAAGAAATGGTGTTTTCACAATTTTCGGCGATGTTGGACATGGAAGCGGATTTCTCTTTGACGCTCGAGGTCTTGTAATGACAAATCAACATGTGATCGCAAATTCCAATTATATTCGCGTCCAAATAAACGATGATGTAAAAATACCGGCGAAATTACTAGTTGAAAATAAAGACGCCGATATAGCCATTCTCCTTATCAACCCTAAGCATGTTAAGGACATAAATCCATTAAGAATGTCAATGGCAGAAAATTCGACAGATATCGCGTTCGAGGGAGAAAAAGTAATCGCCATTGGAAGCCCTATCAACCAGACAAAAATTATTACGTCTGGCATTGTCAGTAAAGTAGAGAAGGTCGCAATAATCTCTGATGTCAATATCAACCCTGGAAACTCCGGCGGGCCACTCATTAATATGGATAGTGAAGTAATCGGGATAAACACATTTCTGGATGCAGCACAGTACGGACCCGGTGTATCAGGTAGTGTTGTGATAACGCGTTCATATAATGACATTCAACATGCCATCGACCTGCTGAATGGTGTAAGTCCTCCTGAATTCACACTTTTGCCAGTGATGCCCAGAGATCAATACCCCCTACATGCACTCAAGAAGGCAACTGAAGAAAAAAAACGAGAAACCAAGTCGTATTATGTGACAGGGATGAAGTCTACAGGTAATTTTGAAATAAATGTCGGTACACCCCCCTATTTATATCGTGTCGAGAAACAGACAGAACTGGACGTGATTAAAAAAAGACAGGAGCGAGAGAAAAAGGGGGCTGCAAAACAAGCCGAACAATATGATCCCTACAAGGATTTAAAAGAGTGGACGCAATATGCCGGTTACCATTCACCAGTCGTAATGTTTTCGATTAAACCTAAAGTCGGGGTAACTACCGGTAGTCTTTTACTTAATGTGCTGGGTGCCACAGTTGCCGGATATGCAGGGACAAATTATTATGGTGCATACGAATATGAGTTCAAAGCAGACTTGAAAGATGTCAGCCTCTATGTGAACGAAGTTCAGCAGACAGAGATTCGACGCGGTATGTCCTACGAGCCATTATTTTTTTGGAATGCTGACAAATATGCTCAGCACACCGGAAAGGATATGGCCAGGGCAGCTCGACTGACGTTCCGCCACGACATCTTCAGACCGATAAATGACCAATGGCCTAATGTGCAATTGAGAATAACAAGTATTGACAAATCGGATAAGTCCATTATTGTTGATTTACCTCAACGTACCATAGAGCAAATCTGGGTTGATTTTGAACCTTACAATGAAGCATTGGCGTTTCAATCCATAGAACTTCAGGTTGATGGCATAACCCCCGAGAAATTCACGCTACAACAAGAAACCGAGCCGTCAAAAAATAAAAAAACAGCATTCAGATCTGGCGAAACCGCATCGAAGGAAAAATTTCGAAGATTTAATAAGGATAATAGAGATAAAATTCGAAAAGGAATAGGCATTGAAGAAATCAAATATTATTTCGGCAATCCCGACTATATATACGAATCAAAACTCGGAGAAAAAACAGCGAAATCGTGGGATGCAGTTGTCTATAAGTATTACCTCGATAAGGACACTAGATTCAAACATGTTGACCATCAGCTTCAGAATACATTCGTTTTTTATCGAGGTGCAAATGGGTCTATCTTAAACAATTGGACTCTACAATATGAATTTTCTGAAGAAAACAAAGACATGAAAAAATAGCGTACGTTTTTTGGCATGTGAACGACAGTAAAAAGCACAAGGGAAAGGCAAGGGAAGGGAAAGGGAAGAAGGAAGGAAGGGAAAGGGGACGCAACCCTTTTCTCGAATCTTTTGTCTAACCAGTCGCTGAAGCTGACTGGCGAGGATGCCAGCAGCTTAGCTCAATCGTTAGTGGTCTAAAGAGAATAATCGTTATAGAGGTATAAATATGCAAGTAAAATTGACAGGAGTTTTTAAGAAAGTACCTGAGGGGTACATAGGATTTGTAGAAGAATTGCCAGGTGCCAATACACAAAGGCTACACTGGAGGAAATCCGTACCAATATGGAAGAAGCAATTCAGATGGTTTTAGAAGCCAATCGGTTGCTGGCAGAGGAATCGTTTCAAGAACAAGATGTAATTCTTTGAAGAAGTATTGGCTTTTATAGCATGAAATGACGAGATATTATTTGCCATTTAGAATCTTGCGGTTGTGAAATGCTGCGTGAAGGCGGTAATCATACAGTCTATGTCAATCGTGCTGCACAGAAAACTTCTACCGTGCCCAGACATAGAGAAGTTAATAATTTTCTTGTTCATAATTTAGGCAGTATGACTACTACGGATTAGATAGCGAAAACATCGTGTTATAACACATCATTTCGGCAGTCTAATTATAAGTTAGCTAAAAATAAGTATTGGAGTTTATCATGATTTCTGAAGAAACAATTAAAAAAGCAATTGAGCGGTTGGTAAAAGCAGCAAAACCACAAAAGATATATTTGTTCGGATCCTATGCTCATGGTGATGCTCGACAGCAATCTGATTTAGACTTTTTGGTCGTTGAACAGGTACTAAGTAGCCGACGAAAGGAGATGGTTCGTCTTCATGATGCGATCCGTTCGATGCGTATTCCGGTAGATATTTTGGTAGCAAGTGAATCTACCTTTAACGAATGGGCTGATGTGCCTGGAACTGTTATGTATAAAGCAAAAATGGAAGGACGATTGTGTTATGAAAATCCGTAAACTCGCCGAAAAATTTCTCAGTAAGGCTGACCAAGATATGACTGTTCTTGAGAAGTGGCGACAAGACCAGGATATTGCTGATGAAATTTTAGGTTTTCATGCTCAGCAAGCGGCAGAGAAATATCTTAAAGCAGTCTTATCTTATCAAGGGGTTGAATTTCCATTTACTCATCGATTGACCGATTTGATAGATTTGAGTAAAGAACATGATATTATTTTGCCAGAGAAATTGGAAGATGTACGCTTTTTGACTCCCTTCGCTGTTGAATTCCGTTATGATCTTTACGAAGATGATGAAGAACCTGTTGATTTTGAAGAAACGTTTGCGTTGCTTATAGAATTACGCAAGTGGGCAAATACAATTATCTTTCAGGAAGAAGTAAAAGGGAAAGGACGCAACCCTTTTTCTTAATCTTTTGTCTAACCAGTCGCTGAAGCTGACTGGCGAGGATGCCAGCAGCTTAGCCCAGTCGTTAGCCCGATAAGGAAATGAAGTTGGAAAAATATGGAGAAGTATATTGTTTCAAAAAAGCGTGTGGCAGATCATGGCGAGGTGTATACCAACAAGCGTGAGGTCAACGCTATGCTGGATTTGGTCAAACAGGAAACGGAGCGGATCGATTCGCGCTTTTTGAAGCCTGCTTGCGGCACGGGTAATTTTTTGACAGAAATACTGAAGCGGAAACTGCGTGTTGTTGAGGCAAGATATAAGAAAAGCCAATTGGGGTGTAGCTATTCTAAATGACAGGCAACCTACTGTAATCACTGAACTTATGCAAAAAAGAATTAAAGCGAAAGATCGCTTTTTATAAATGGGTGAAGGTAAAGTGTAAAAAAGGTGAAAAGGGAGATGGTGTGTAAATAAAGGGGATATGGGGATAAGAAAGATAGGGAGATAAAATATATCTCCAATATCCCCATAATCTCCTTATCTCCTTTTCTTACACGGTGTAAGAGATGTTTTTAGCAGTCGGGACAAAAGTAGCCACACCCAAATGATACAGTTATTTCGTGATAACTCCTTAGAACCCTGTCCTTCCTTTTATCATATTTTTTTTCTAAAGGCTGTTAAAAAGCAGTGATTATGAAGATTTCAGTAACCAATAAGCAGAAGAAGAGACTTCCTATTAGAAGGCTAAAGGCTCTGGTAGAAAATATTCTGGACAAAGAGATGCAAAGAGGCGAAATGAGCATTGTTCTTGGAAACGATGAGCTTCTTTGTGCACTGAATAAGGAATTCTTAAATAAAGATGAACCAACAGATGTCCTATCCTTTCCATTGGAAGATATTGGAGAGATCATTGTCTCGGTTGATATGGCAGGAAGATACGCCAAAGAGGATGGAAAGAGCCTTTTAGAAGAACTGGGAATACTTATCAGCCACGGAATCCTGCATATTTTAGGTTATGAACATTCAGAAGATATGAGAAAAAAGGAGGTAGAATATGCCAAGATTATGTGTTAATGTTGACCATATAGCCACAATAAGAGAGGCAAGAAAAACATTTGAGCCAGACCCAATAGCTGCGGCTATGTTGGCAGAGTTAGCTGGAGCAGATGGCATAGTTGTCCATCTAAGGGAGGATAGAAGGCATATCAGGGAAAGGGATTGCGAGATTCTGAGAAAGGTTGTAGTTGGCACCCTAAACCTTGAGATGGCACCCACAGATGAGATGATAAAGTTTGCCAAAAACTTGATGCCAGACCACATTACTCTTGTTCCAGAGAGAAGGGAGGAGTTGACAACAGAGGGAGGGCTTGATGTAGTAGCCGGAGAGGACTACCTAAAGACGATAGTCTTCCTTTTGAAAGAAGCAGGTATAAAGGTGAGTATCTTTATTGACCCTGATGTTGACCAGGTGAAAAAGGCTGTAAAATGCAAGGCTGATATGGTTGAGATACATACAGGAAGATACACTGAGGCAAAGACAGAGGAAGGAAGCCAGATAGAACTTGAGAGGATAAGGATAGCTGTAGCTTTAGGAAATAAGCTTAATCTGATTGTCCATGCAGGACATGGCCTTACCTATCAGAATGTGAGAAAGGTAGCCAGGATTCCTGGAATAGTTGATCTGAACATAGGCCATTCTATCATATCAAGGGCAACACTTGTTGGAATGGATGAGGCAGTAAGGACAATGTTAGACATTATTAACTCTCCATGAAAAACAGAAAACAAGATTATACCTAATGAAAACAGGTTTACAAGAAATATGTGTAAAAGGGGTCCAGGATTCAAGGGTTCCAGTGTTCAAGAATTCAGTAATCTCGTCTTCACTCGACCACTTGACTCCCTCTACCCTTGAACCCTTTTTAAGCCTAAATTTTTGCCGACCTGATTTATTTAGGTATATCTTCTCTCTTATCTTGTGTTTAATAATTCTTCCCTTTCTTGTCTTTTGCGAAGAGTTAATCTTAGAAAAGGCTGAGATAGTAGAGTATAAAGGGAGTCTGCTTTCTGCTTGTAATTCAGAATTTACCTGGGGCAACAAAAGATTTTTAGCCAAAAATCTATTAGCAGACATATCCTCCAAAACAATAAAAGCAGAGGATGTTGCTATATTTTCCGAAGGTTGGCACCTTTCTGGAAAAGAGATTGAAGGGAGGGAAGGAAGGATTGAGATAAGAGATGGGTGGTTCACTGCCTGTCCTGCCGAAAACCCTCACTATCGCTTTACCTCAAAGAGAATCACGCTCACCAATGACAAGGTAAAGGCAAGAAATCTTACCTTCAGAATAATGGATATTCCTATCTTCTGGCTACCTACCTACTCATACAACCTAAAAGAGGCTGAGTCTCCATACACTATAGAGCTTGGCAAATGCAATAAAAAGGGCATTTTCCTAAAGTCTAAGTATCTTTTTCAGCAGGAATTTGGAGACCTTTCTCTATCAGCAGACTTCTATCAGAAAAGGGCAGTAGGGCTTGGTGGCAAGATAAAGAAAGAGGAGGCAGAAGCTAATCTGTACTATGCAGACGAAGGATTGGTAGCATCTGGCTTATTCAAAAGCCACAACATAGTTGCAAGAGCAGAAAGTTATAAAGACCAGAATATTTTGGTCTCATATCTTGACCAAAAGCCAAAGGATGAGGTAAAAAACCTTCTCTATTTAGAAAAGTCTTTTCAGGAAAAGATAACCCGAATAGGCTTAAATGATAAAAAGATATGGAATGGTAAGAATTTTGAGCCAGAAAGCAGATTAGGTGTTATATCCTTTTCAAGCCTTCCACAACCTATAGGAGGCTTAATAACAGACTCTGAAGCCTCTTTTTCCACTGATGGGAATAGCGAGCTTACTGGAAAGATAGGAAGGGGTTTTTCCCTTCATAACCTCTCCTTTTTTCAACAAGCAGGTTTTCTTGTGGGATATAAAGAGAATAAGGCAGATGAGGCTTTGACTCAAGCCTCAAACATCCGTGGAAAGCTATGGGAAAGATTTGAGTGGAATATAGGATATGACACCTCTTATTCTCTGGAAAAAAGCGAGATGACAGAGAGAAATATAGGCCTTTCTGTTTTTGCTAACTTAGGCAAGGCAAGGCTTAAGATTGGAACAGAGTTTGATTGCAAAACAGATCAAAATGAGATAGAGATAGAATCTGATGTAGCTTTAGAGAATGGTCTTTCCCTATCCTTTGATGGGATTTATTCTTCGAAGAGAAAAGAGAGGGTAAGTATTGGGCTGGCAAAGGAGAAGGTGGATCTCTATCTATCTATTCTTGCCAAAGAGGAAGAAGAGCTTCTTTTTTATCCATCGCTCATCATCAGACCAAGGCAAGGGGTCTTTATTTCAGCAAATGGATATATTCTTAAGAAAGAGATACGAGAGATAAAGACTAAAACCTCTTTTCTCATCCATTGTCTAAAGATGGGTTTCAATCTCAGCTGGCGAAATAAAGATCTAAAGGTTGGTCTGGATCTTAGCCTTCCATAGTCTATACCAGTAACACTTTAGCCACCTGAAGTAAAGATTAACCAGAGGGCGTAATCCCTCAGTTATCAGCTAGTAAATTTTTCTTAATGTTTTTATTCATTATGCCGATATATAAAAAGAGATGGTTTAAAGAGGG
>JASEHA010000092.1 GCA_030018795.1 bacterium | reverse complement strand
ATGAAAAGCATGAAAAGGGTTATGGTGCTATCGGTTATGTATTTCTTTGTCTGTCTGCCTGTCTGGGCATACGACCTCAGCGGCACGATCACAGGTAGTACAGGTGGTGTTACTGTGGGGAGTATCACCGTGTCTTTGTCTGGTGCTGCCTCTAAGGCAGTGCTTACCAGTTCTGCTGGCACGTTTACGTTTGCTGGATTGAATGCCGGCACATATACCATCATCCCGGAGCAGTCGGGCTTGAAATTTGCACCCGGCTCAATTACTCGGACCATAAGCAATGCCAGTATCGCTGATATCAGCTTCACTGCCAGTAAGCGTGTGCCAACTTTAAGCATTATCTGGCCAACACCAGGAACACAAACAAAAAGTAATGGCACAGTAACCGCTACATTCGATGTGCAGGACTTTTCCTTAACTGCTACTGGAGAGGGAGAGGATAAGGTGGCTGAGGGGAGTATTGCGGTCGTGCTCTGGAAGGAGACATTGGTTGGTACTCTAACCAAACAGGAGCCATGGAGGGGCTTCTTCCATAATGATATAGAATATACCTTTAATAACCTTACGCCAGGGACATATACCATTGACCTGCAATTGGTGGATATGTTTCATGTGAGGCTGCCGGCAAAGGCAAAGGTTACCTTTGGGTTTGACCTTAAAGATTGGAACATTAATCCAGTAACAGACCTTTCTGCCCAGTCAAACAACGACAGCATTCGATTGAAGTGGAAAAACCCGCCAGTAGGTTGTCTTAAGGGTGTCCTTATCCTGCGGGATACAGCACCAATCACGGCTACACCGACTACTGGGGCAACATACACGGTTGGTGATACGATTGGTTCAGCTACGGTTATCTATAATGCCACAGCAACCAGCTATAATGTCTGGCAGGATGAGCATGTGGACAGGGACAACCTTACCCTTAATACGACCTATTATTATGCTGTCTTTTGTTACAAGGATCAGGGGACCCCTACACCCTATCCAGAATACTCTCCACCAGTATCCACCTCTGTCACTCTATCCAACACTGCCCCATCTCAGGTTACAGACCTTGACAGCAAGTATAAGTGGCAAGGAATATGGTATGCCATGGATCCAACGGATCATAGCATAATATTGAACTGGACAGCACCAGGCGGCGATGGAGCACAGGGTGTTGCCGGCAGCTACACCATAAAATACTCAACCTCTCCTATTACTGAAGGGAATTTTGGCTCATGTCTGACTGTACCAGGCATTATCCCCACCCCGTCTGAGGCAGGCGGAAGGGAGCACATGGTTGTCATTGATAATAATGATCTTAAAAAGCCATTTGGCAGTCGCACCATTCAGCCGGAAACACAGTATTACTTTGCCCTGAAGGCATCGGATGGTGTCTCATCCTCTCAAATGTCTAACCTTTTCCCAGGTGGTGACAGCGTCGCCTCTGGCAGGACAAAGGACATGACCTCGCCAGGGACCATCACTGACCTGAGCATTGTTAACCCAACCATTAACTCACTGATGCTTGTCTGGACATCACCGGGTGATGACGGTACATTTACATGGCACAGGGATACACAGGGTCATGCAGATACCTATGATATCAGATACTCAACATCCACTATAACCGAGGCAAACTGGGCCTATGCTAAATCCGTGGCAAGCTCAATTACACCAGCTAAAGAAGGGCAGGCTCAGGTAACCATTGTCTCCGGGCTTTCCCTGAATGCTGATGAATACTACTTTGGTATAAAAACTATGGATGAGGAAAAGAACTATTCAGGGCTGTCCAATATCGTGTCCGTAGACAGGCTTATGCCAGGTGGTATCACTGACCTTGCGGCAGGGAGTGCCTCAGCCAGCACCATTGACCTTTCATGGAAGGCACCCGGAGATAATGGCAGTCGCGGGACAGTTACAGCCTATGATATTCGATATTCAACTTCGCCTATCACTGAGGCAAACTGGGGCGCATGTATTGAGGTTTTTGGTGAGCCTCAACCACTGTTAGCCGGCAGTGGTCAGACATTTACGGTAAGCGGCTTAAACTTTAATACCAAATACTACTTTGCCCTGAAGGCAATAGACGATGCCGGAAACCTTTCACCGCTTTCTAACTGTGTTTACGGTATCACTACCGGACAATTTCCTGCCCCACCAGGCGGATTGTCAGCCATTGCCATGGATTCCCAGCTCATTCTTCACTGGAGTCCAACCAATGTCCCTGATGTTGGCGGGTATCTCGTCTATTATGGCACAGTCTCCTGTGCAGCTACAGCCAATAAACAGGCATACAATCAGCCTGTTGACGCTGGCAATGCCTGCACCTATACCCTGACCGGTCTTGATAATGGGACAAAATACTACATCGCTGTTCGTGCCTACAACACCAATAACTATCCCAGCGATTATTCTATGGAGATAACCGGTGAGCCTCTTGGCATGGGCTATCAATTTTTACCGCAGAGTGTGATCATTCCCATGGGCGGACAGCAGGCATATCCTGTTACCTCACCACTTGAGCTTGATCAATTAAGGAATGCTTATAAGGCTGTTTTTGAGCATGTGAAAAATGGCGGCTCTGTTGCCTGGACAGCAAGCAATGCCCTGCCATATGATGGGAAAAATTATCTGCGAGGCACATTCATCTCAGAATTTTCTACCGGCAGCGGGACAACCTTTTCAACCTTAACCGCTGTAGGAACACTTACCGGCTTTGATATTGTTGTCAGTGAGCCAGGGGTTGGTATGGGAAATGTTCTTGGGGTAACAAAATCATATGCCCTGCAAAAGGTTAAGGTGGCTGTTTTTTACAGTGGGCTAAAGGATACCTATGGACAGCCTATTACATGGGAAGAGGGCTACTTTGAGAGGCTTTTCAGGATGTATCTCTGGGATGCTCAGGAATTTACAAGCATTGATGAGGCAGGGATAAAGGGTGGAGCATTGAGCAACTATGACATGGTTATCTTCCCGGCAGTAAAAAAGGGGTACATGGATACAATCAAGGGTTCGCTTACAACTGGCGGGTTAAGCAATCTCAAGTCATTTGTCGAGGCAGGCGGATTTTTATACAGCCAGGGTGAGTCAAACTACATTGCTGAGATGGCCGGCTTAGTTGGCACAGGCACGGTTGACTTAGATAAGAGGGTAAGCATCCCTGACAGCATTGGACAGATGAAAATCCTGGATGACAGCTCCCCGGTTGTCTTTGCCAGATTGAGTGATAATATGTATGTCCTTGATGACCCTATGCTTAAAGACATGGCAGAACAGACAACGGTTGCCAGATATACCAATGTCTCTGGCAATCCACCAGCCATTATCACCGCTGAACGCGGGCATGGCAAGGTTATTCTCATGAACGGTCATCCGTCAGATAAGCGGGAATACTATCCCTTAGCCCTTAATCCAGTGCTCTGGGCAATGAGCCAGAAGGCAGCCCTTGCTTGTGATGGCGTGCAAAAATTCAATGAAGAGGTTGAAAAGGATGTTATTCCGGGTTTAGAGTCTGATGTGCCAGTAAATGTAAGTGTTAGCTTTTCTAATTTCTGGAATACAACACTCAATAATATTGAGGTTATCTCTGTGGTCCAAAAGGGGTTCAAGATAACAGACAACTCAAATGTAACCCCACAGGCTACACAGACAACAGGAGCAGACGGCACCACTATCCTTACATGGACATTTGATAAAATGCTGCAGGGCAGGCTTACCTTCTGTTACACCGTGTTTACTGAGGCAAATGCCTTAAAAAAGGGTGAGGCAGTGGTCTGTGAGACAAGGGCTGTTTATACTGATGAAGGTGGAGAGCAAGTGACTGTTCGTGCCCTGCCAGTAAAGATGCGGGCACGGATGGCAGCCAGGCTTGTTGGTGACCGTGCCCTTGAGAAACAGTCTGTTTATGGTGTCTCTGGTGCAGGCACACATTTTGATGTAAAGTTTCCTATTGAAAATAAAGAGGATACAGAGGCAAAGAAGGTGTATATTCAGGACTTAGTGGCACTTGTCTCACCAGCTATTGACCCGACAAACTATCGCCGTATCCCATCTGCTGTCTGGAACACCAATAATGGCAACAACCACTCTATCTGGATACAGAATGAGGCATACTTCTTCAAGGACGGTAAATACCCGCTTCCAGTAGAGACAGGGGGTGATAAAAATAGACGGTTTGGTATCGATGATTGGGATGGAAAGACAACCTATGTCTTTGAACGGCCAGAGGGGAAGGACACAGATATTGTTATCCCAGAAAAATATAAGGCTGCAAAGTGGGGACCTGATAAAAATGTCCCACTTATCCAAAAAACAAAGACTGGCGACCTGATACTGCCTGCCTATAAGCTCACCTGGCCAAGTCTGGCTAAGGGCACGGATGGGGCTACCATTCAGGGTTATGACTACCTTGAGCCGGCTGTCAGGTATGGGATACGAGCGATTGATCTGCCGCCGGATGGGGTTGAGTATGCCAGAACCATTCTCATGAAAACCCTGCCCAATATCCCGGATAACTATGTGGTCAATGGCAAGGTAATCATGGATGCACCGGCACTTGGGTTTATGATACTGCTTGGTGGTGACCCAATACCATATCGGGAGTTATTGGCATCCTCTGGGGCATATGCCCCAAGGGTAACAGACCCGGCTGATATGCCTATGCTTACCTATCAGGATATCTGGAACAGGCCTCATACAGCCACACTGCGGACAATGGATCCACAGTATGCCAAGGTATCAGACTTTTTCCCAACAGTCAAGCTTCACCCAGAGGTTAATGATACCTTTGAGCTGTTTGATGATAAGAATAATAATCACATTCGGGATCTTGGTGAAAAGCTATTTCTTGAGTATGACATCACTAAAAAGGCAAAGCTGCATCTAATTATCAAGACAGGTAATATCTCTACTGAATTCCCTGATACGGTTAAGCCAAGTGCTACATATGACCTTAATCGGGATCAGAATGTTATTACCTGCTCGGTTTTTAAGGGGCTGGGCTATAACCTTGAGTATGGACACTATGTGTGTGATGACTTGCAGAAGATTGGCAATCCTACCCAGCTTGTCAAGGAGTTTGATACAGACATGTTTCATGTCCTCCAGTTTCAACAGCGGTTAGATGCTGGCAAGCGTGAGCAGATCAATATATATGCCACCATGACTACCTATCCGGATGTGCACCGTGAAGGGTTTATGAAGGTCAATGATGGGACAGAGTATGTTTATCATACCCCAAAGGCAGGACCAAATCAGTACCAGATATTCAATGCCCATGTTCAGGGTATCTTTGGTATAGGCAATAATGTTGAGGTTACCAAAAAGGTGGCACCAGTGAATATCGGCAACTACGGTGATACCATCTATCATATCATCAAGGTTGAGGACCCGTATGAGCCGCGGCAGTTTGAGATGGATCCATACCTTAGAAGCTATGGGTTTGGCGGGCTGGCATCAACCATATTTGTTGGAGGCAGGGAAAATGAGAATCTCTATCATTCAAGGCTGCACTCTGGTGAAAGCACTCTTGTGCGTATAGAGGTTTGCAACAACTTGGGTGATTTTAATGGTAAGGCATATCACCTTACAGATGTAAAGATAGAGCCGGATACAGCTACTGTTCCATCATGGATGAGCATTTCTCAGGATGTGTTATGGAATACCATTCCGCCTATTCACGGTGATCTGGTGTATTTGCTTGCCTCACAAAAAGAGAATCCATCTATTTATGAGTCATGGAAGGGGGTTATCTATTTCAAGATAACAACCAATAATATTCCTGACGAGGCTAAGGGTAAGGTGCATCCGATAAAGTTCAAGCTTAGCTGCACAGATCCGGGTGGCAAGCTCACTGAATTTTGCAGCCTTTTAGAGAATACAACAAAAAGCATTATCCCTGAGGCATGGATAGGGGTATACGATGATCAAGGCAAGATAACCACTACCTATGGCAAGGCAAATATTGTCACACTCAAGGATGGCTTCCCTGATTTTGTTCATGTTGAAAAGGCAAAACTGATGACAGAGGGAGAGAAGGAGACATTTGTTGGTAAGATAGGCTGGGATGTGGATCAGTATCCGCGAGGGACAAGTGCCTCGGTATACTTTGATGGTTTAGGGACAGGAAGAAATATCAGCACTGCACAGGTTGGTTCGAATGTAACGTTTAATATGTCGAGCATTACTGACCCAAAGGCAACAGCAACCACTGTGCCCTGGACATATGACGGCACAGAGACAAAGACATTTTATGTAGTGGTAAAATCTGAGACAAAGGCAACAAATAGTGGGATGAAAACGGTTAACAGCGGGGCAAATGTTGAGTATACGGATCACTTTGATAATCTCGGCACATCCAGTAGTACATCCCAGAGCGTAGTTGCCCATGGTCCAAGTGTTGAGATGGGCTATATCCTTGATGGGGTAAGACGGGGCTTTAATCAGGTATTGACCAGGGAATTGATTATGGGTGAGAAAAACGATGTTGAGCTGCGGATAACACTTTCTAATGAGGGTGACAATATTGCCAGTGCGGCTAAGGGAAGTGTTACACTTGGAAGCGGGGTAACGCTTGTATCCTCTTCGCCGCTCAGCAGCAGTGGAGGAACAGTAGGTACTATTACATGGAATAACCTTGGTGATATTGCCCCTGGTGCGGTCAGGGAGATAAAGATGACGGTATCTATTTCTCCACCGGCAGGGACATCAGGTGCTCCAATGTTAAAGCCAGCACCAAAGAAGGCTGCCAGCAAATCTGCCCCTCCTGCTCCTATCAAGGCAGCAGCACCTGTAGAGTATACCTTGATAGATACAACCGGTATCAATTTCAAGGATTCCTTTACTGGTAAAGATGTTACGCCTTCACCCAAAGGCAGCCTGACTATTATGGCTGCACCAGCACTTTTAACTGCACCAGATGGGCTTGTAGCTGTTGGACATCCAGGCTCTGTCAGCCTGAGCTGGAATGTAGTTACTAAGGCTGCGGGGTATAATGTCTATCGAAGCCAGGACATCAATACCGGAACATTCACTAAGATTGCTATCCTTGGCACAAAGACAAACTATATTGATACAACCATGGATGAGGATATCACCTATTATTATGTGGTTACATCTGTCGATGGAGCTGAGGAGAGTCAGCAATCCGGCCCATCATCAGCTGCACCAGGCGATATCTGGCCCCCAGACATTGTAACTCTCAGGAACACCACAAAGACAGAGTCGTCCATAACATTAGAATGGACAACACCGGGTGATAATGGTGATAAGGGCACGGCAACATCCTATGACCTTCGCCGTTCTGTTTCACCTGCGGCCGGGTTTGACAGCTATAGTCAATGCGATGGTGAGCCAGTGCCCATGAAGGCAGGCTTTAACCAGAGCATGACAATCAATGACTTGCAGCCCTCTACAACCTATTATTTTTACCTGAAGAGTCGCGATGAGGCAGGAAATTTGTCTGGACTATCAAACAAGTTGATAGTTACAACCAGTGTTGTTTCAACACTATTGACCTCTACCAGTTTGTCTCAAGGCTGGAACCTGTATTCCTTGCCACTAAAGTCATCAACCAGGTACACATCCCAGAGCCTTGGCAAGGCTATAAATGACCAGGGTGGGAAGTGCAGCATTGTTCAATCATGGCAGGGTGGGGCATGGAAGACAAGAAGGGTGGATATTAGCATTGGCAATCTGTTTGATATTGAGATTGGCAAGGGGTATTTCGTCTACTGTGAGACACCGTCCATATTTCAGGTTAGTGGGGTATCGGTTAAAACACAGCAGTTGCAGCTTACCCCTGGCTGGAACCTGATTGGCCTGCCAGTGGGAACCGTAAGTGGACGGCTGCTTGGCTTATCGCCAGTAGGAACCATAAGCAGCAAGCTGCTTGGCAAGGATATTTTTTACCAGGACGGCACATGGAC
>JASEHA010000091.1 GCA_030018795.1 bacterium | reverse complement strand
TGGAACACAAGGCACACGCACAATTCAATTGCAGGTCATCGATGCCACACGCTGGAACTCAGGGACAATTACAGATACCATCATACTGGACACCACAGCACCGCAGATACTATCTGGAGGCAGTATCACCGTAACCTATCCGACAGGACAGAGCAGGGCAAAAGAAGGTGATGTGATTACTATCATGGCAGTGGTACAGGATCTGGGCGTTGGGATTGAGAGGATAAGCCTTGATGCTTCCAGTATTGGCGGCAGCAAGGAGCAGCCAATGTATCCTGGCACACAGGCAGGCGTATACCTTGCTCAGGCAGCACTCAGCAATACACCTATAGGCACAGAGACTCAGAGCACAGGTATCTCAGTTACTGCTCAGGATAGGGCAGGCAATCAGGTGTCAATCTCGACCATTGTCTTTGTGGATAATAAGTTGCCTGTATTCAGTCTGGTAGATACGGCATTGTCAGTATATAAGAATGGTGATATGATGCAGCTGACAGCCAAACTTGATTCTGCATCATATACGGTCTCTGTTGACCTGTCAGGGATTGACAGTACCTATCAACTGGGTTCAGGGACGCTTACCTCTGCTACAGATGGAACATATACCCTTATCTATCAGATTGGCACAACTAACACCATACCAGATGGCTCATATGAGCTTAAGGTCAGGGCACAGGATGAGGCAATGAATGTATCATGGAGGAGCACCAGCGTTCTTCTGGATAATACCGCACCTGTTCAGCTCCTGAAGGCAGAGCCTTCCATAGTGCGGAATAGTGATACAATTGTCTTTACCTACTATGGGACAGACCCAGGTCTGCCGATAGCAGAGATACCTTATGGCGATATGCTGAAGCTTGATTCCAATGCTATGGGGACATTAACATTGCATGATGATGGTGTCTTACCGGATATGGTGCAAAATGATGGGGTATACACGGCCTCATATACCATCTCAGCCACAAATACCATCAGCGGTACATTAACAGGTGGACTGGTTACTATTGAGGCAACGATTGTAGACTTAGCCAGCAATACCCTGCATGCCAAGGTAACCATTACTCTGGATAATACCAAGCCGGGTGTTGATTTGATAGCTATTGACAGGCTGCACACAGTAAATAATGTTATCATCTTTGGCACAGCCACAGAGAACATCACCAATATTGTTCGGGCAGAGTACAAATTGGATGATATAGATATATGGTTTGAGGCAACGCCAAAGGATGGATTGTTTGATGAAAATGTTGAGCTTATGGCAATTGTGCTTACCAATCTGGCAGATGGGACACATACTGTTACAGCTCATGCTGAGGATCTGGCAGGTAATGTAAGTGATGAAAAGCAAGTCAGCTTCCAGGTAGACACTCAGGGTCCTGTTGTTTCCAATCTCCATGTATCACCAGATACAACAAACGGGACAGTGAGCCTGACCGGGACAGCTACAGATGGCTTAAATCCGATTGGCAGGCTGGAGTATTATATTGATACTCTGCCTTTGGGAACATCAGCCTCAGGTATACAGATGAATGGTACAGGCAGTATGCAGACAGATATTACTGGCACCATAAGCATTGTTGGATTAAAAGAGGGTAAGCATTCTGTGTATATCCGTGCTCAGGATAGTGTTGGTAATTGGGGTCCTGCTCAGAAGACCACATTTACCATCTCTAAGTCAAAACTATTGGTGTATATAACCCCGATAACACCAGACCCGATAGGTACTACAAATATCATTGTTAGCGGTTATGCGGTTGACATCCATGCACCAATCAAACAGATACAGGTCTGTGTGGATAGCAATCCATGGATTACGGCTACCATAAGCGATGGCAGTGCAGATGAGTTTATTGAAGAGTATACCTGTCAGTTACCAGCAGGCCAGTTGACTCAAGGAACACACAAGGTTACTGTCAGGGCAACAGATATGGCAAATACTATTGGTATGGCTATGGCTACCTTTGTGGTGGATCTGGCAACATCAACCCTGAGCATGTCAACCTTGCCGCAGTGGGCAAGCAGCAGGGTGGTGATTATTGGCACAGCGACAGATCAGGGGATAGCCACAGGAATAGTTGAGGTAGAATATCGTCTTGACAGTGAACAGGTATGGCAAACAGCTATAGCTACTGACGGGGCATATGGTATGATTGAAGAGATATTCCAGATAGCACTTAGCGGGCTTGTTGACGGCACACATACTGTAACGGCAAGAAGTATGGATGTAGTTGGTAATGTGAGTGATGAGAAGCAAGTCAGCTTCCAGGTGGACACTCAGGGTCCAATGATCTCCAATCTCAGGGTATCACCAGACCCAACAAACGGCACATCAAGCTTGACTGGGACAGCTACAGATGCCTTGAATATCATTACTAATGTAGAATATTATATTGATAGCCTGCAGGGAACATCAACCCATATCTCTGGCACAGGCAGTATGCAGACAAATATCAGCGGTGTGATAAATACAGCCAATCTAACCGAAGGCAAACATACTGTATTTGTCCGTGCTCAGGATGCTATGGGTAATTGGGGTCCTGTCCAGCAGGTAGTGTTTGCTGTTTCCAGATCAAGGTTGTTTGTGGAGATAAATCCAGTTACACCTGACCCAATAGGCACGACAAACATTACCATCACTGGACGGGTAATTGCTCCACAGGTGACTATCAAACAGGTAGAGGTGCAGATAGATGGTAATCAATGGATACCAGCTCAGATTGCAGATACAGTGGCAGATGAGCTTGTAGAAGAGTATGCCTGTGTATTACCGACAGGTTCAATGACAGACAGTGTGCATGTGATTGTTGTCCGAGCAACAGATATAGCCAATACCGTAGGGTTTGGAACAGAAACCTTTGAGGTAGACACACAAGCTCCACAGGTAGCAGGCAGTGTTATAAGGTATCCAACTGGTCAGTTGAGGGCAAAAGAGGGTGATGTCATTACCATTATAACCCAGCTTGCGTCAAATGCTGATATTGAGAGGGTAACACTTGATGCTTCAATGCTTGGCGGCAGTGTGGATCAAGCAATGTATCTTGCCCCTGGTAGTGATGTTTATATGACACAAATAACACTCTCAGATACGACTATGGGGACAGAATCACAACGGGCTATCATGGTTACGGCTGAGGATAGGGCAGGCAATCAGGGGACAGGTACAGAGAATGTATTTGTGGACAATAAACCGCCGGTATTTAGTACAATTGAGACATCTGCCCCTGCGTACAAGGACAATGATACTGTGACAATAACAGCCAGGCTGGATGCTGATGCCTATACAGTAACCGTTGATTTCTCAGGGCTTGACAGCATGTATAAACCTGGTTCAGTAACTGTAACAAGTACAGCAGACGGAACATACACCATTACTTACCAGATTGGTACAGCCAATACCATACCAGATGGCTCGTATGGGCTTGTGGTTAAGGCAATTGATCAGGCAGGGAATGTGGCTGTGAGGGCTACGAGTGTACTTTTGGATAATACTGCACCAGGACAATTATTAAAGGCAGATCCTTCAATGGTACGAAATGGTGATACAATTGTGTTTACCTATCAGGCAGGTGAGCAAGGATTGCGAACAACAGAGATAGCAGCATCACAGTTTGACTCAAGTGCCGGCACACTAACACTGCATGATAATGGTGTGCTGCCGGATATGGGGCAAAATGATGGGGTATACACTGCCTCACATACCATCTCAGCCACAAATACTATCAGCGGTACAGTAAGCATTAAGGCAATGATTGTGGATATGGCTGGTAATACCCTGCAGCCGCAGGTAATCATTACCATAGATAATACCCTGCCTGCAGTGCAGCTTGGAACAATCGCTGCCATGCAGGCGGTCAATAGTCTTACTATACTTGGAACAGCTACAGAGGATATGACCAGCATTGCTGCGGTAGAATACAGGCTTGATGATATAGCCATATGGCATGAAGCAATATCAGCAGATGGCAAGTTCAATGCTCAGGTTGAGCCATTTGCCATTGTCTTGCAAGGGCTTGAGGAAGGCAGTCATACAATAACTGTGCGGGCAAGAAATAGTGTGGCAAATGAGACCAGGCAAACAATATCATTCTGTGTGGACACAAAGGGGCCAGGGACAATATCCTTGAACTTAAGCCCTGAGATAATAATCACAGGCACATACACAATTCTTGCCGCAACCATTACTGATGCTATTAATCCAGTAATTGATGTTGAATACTACATCGATGCCTATCCAAAACCGCAATGTGATGGCAGGCTGAATGTGGCATTCCCTGAGCTTATGGTTGTGGCTGGTGCAACAATCGATGTTACCAATCTGCCTGAGGGTAACCATATCGTCTATGTCCGGGCACAGGATGCTATGGGTAATTGGTCAGACCTGCAATCAGCCATGTTCCGTGTAGGCAAGGGCGGCATTGGGGTGGTGATTGAAACTCAAAGCTCAGTGATTGGGACAGACACCATAAATATTTATGGCTATGCAAATGCCTTTACCTATAAGGTAACCAGTTTTGAGTATCGGGTTGGCACAGGTGCATGGACAACGGTCAACTCGGTTGATGGTGTCCTGAATAATGAGCTTAAAGAAGAGTTTGAAATCAATGTCTCAGGCTTGAAGCAGGGCACAAATACCATTGAGATAAGGGCACTCGATGAGGTAGGGAATGCAGGGACGGACAGTGTGAATATTGTCGTAGATATGACGCCGCCATCTGGCACCAGAATAACAATCAATGATGGTGCTGCCTATACAACCTCAAGGCAGGTGGTGCTGCATCTGATGTATGATGATGAGGCTATTGGTGCGAGATATACGAATGCTGCCTTTGATGAGAATTGGGAAACGCCTGTGAAGGACAGAATATGGACACTTCCGCCGCAGGATGGGACATACATTGTATACTATCAGGTCAGGGATAAGGCAGGCAATATTGGAGAAGCAACAGCTACAATTACCCTTGATACTGCCTCACCAGCGTTTATTACTGTAACAAGCGATCGGACAGCATACAGGAATGGCGATACCATTAACCTTATAGCAAGGATGGATAGTGGAGGGTATGACATTACTGCATGGCTGCTGCCGATTGATTCAATGGCTATTACCCCATCGACCATGAGTAATCTGGGTAATGGCAGTTACACTCTGGCTCATACCATTAGCAATGACAACAAATCACCTGATGGTGCCTATTCTATTCTGGTTACAGCTACAGATAAGGCAGGCAATGTCAAGCAGATAACTGTGAGTCTTGAATTAAAGAATACAAAGCCAATGTATGGCTTATCAGTTGACCCTGCACTGCCGCCGGTAGTCAGGAATGGGCATGTGCTTACCTTTGTCTATGCCGGGGCAGAGACAAATCTGCCGACAACAACCATTTCTTTGGATTATAATGGACATCCAAACCTGTTGCAGATAAATGGTAGTGCTGCAGCTGACTTAATCCTATCAGACAATGGTATTGCCCCGGATAAGGTGGCAAGCGATGGTGTTTACATGGGTACATGTGCAGTAAATACTAACATAGAGGGGACGATTACTGTTTATGCAACCATTGTTAACTCTGTGGGTAATGTCATGAATCCATGGACATCTATCCGGGTAGACAATACACCGCCTGATATTAGTAACATCATGATTGCCTATCCATCAGGACAGAGCCGGGCAAAGGAAGGGGATACAATTGCCATCAATGTTGAGGTTACAGATGCCATGCTTTCGGTTGTGGAGCTGGATGCTCATGAGCTAAATGGTGAGTCAGCAGAGGAGATGAGTTGTAATCCTCAAAGCGGGATGTATACTGCTCAGGTAAGCGTGCTTGATATCGCCAGTGGGGCAAGAACCATAACCATTACGGCTATGGATGAGGCAGGGAATGTATCAACAACTACAGCTCTGGTGATGATTGACAATCAATTGCCGAAGTTCAGTTTACTTGATACAGACCGTAGCCTTTACAAGAACGGCTGGACAATGACAATTACTGCGGTGCTTGATGATAGCAGCTATGGGCTTAGTGCTGATTTTTCAGGGATTGATAAAGGGTATCGGGTTGGCAGCGAAAGCGTAAGCAGACAGGGGAATACATACACCATTACCTATCTGATTGGTACTGCCAATACCATGCCAAATGGTGTGTATTCCATACCGGTTAAGGCAGTGGATGAGGCTGGTAATATTGCCATTCGATCAATCAGCGTTGAACTGAACAACTTAGAAAGGATAGGGGTATTCTCAATTGTGCCAGATAGGGCAAAACTTGGGGACAGGGTAGTGTTTACATACACATCATATCGAAGCGGATTAACCGTAACCATCCCGGCTATCTCAAGTGCCGGGCTTGGGACACTGAGCCTGATGGATGAGGATAATAACGGCAGCTATATAGCCAGTGTAACCATCACTGGTACAAGTACCGGGACATATACTGTCAGGGCAGAGGTAAGGGATGACAGGGGTAAGCTGTTTAGTGAGATAGAGGCTTTGTTGTACCTGCGGACAATACCGCCTCAAATAGCACTGCCAGATGAGTTATACATGAACATTGAGCCAAAACCAGCCAATATTAATAGCAGATGGGAGATATATCATGACCATATCAAGCTTACTGGTACAATCTCTGAGACAGTAAGCTGTGTCTGGTGGGAGAGTAAGGCTAAATATGGCCGTATAATGGGACCAATTCCAAACGCCAGGTTCTTCTTTGATGACATCTATCTTGAAGAAGGGACAAATAGCATTGTCATCTTTGCCAGGGATGATATTGGCAATGTTGCCAGTCAGACATTGACCATAGTATATATCAAGCCACGGGTAACTGTTCAGATTGGTGTCTCTGGAGGATTGGCAAATTGTCCAAACGGATCAAGTGTTTCCATCCCGCAGGGTGCCTTACAGGAAACAGTAAATATTTCTGTTAATGCCCTGCCGCCAGAGATTGAAAAAGAGGATAAAAAGCCGTATTCTGCAAATATAGAGCTGATGGGCATTCCACATCAGGTTGGGCCTAACACAGTCTTTCATAGGCCGGTAACCGTTACCCTGGCATATACAGACCTGGAGCTGGAAAAACTTGCCAATCGTTTGGGGACGACTACTGCTGCTGTCAGACAGAGGCTGGTCATATTCTTCTGGGATGAATATAGCCATGATTGGATAGAGGTTGGCGGTATGGTGAGTCGGGGAACAAATACAGTAAGTGTTACTGTCAATCATGCTACTATCTATGATATTGGGCTGAGTCTTGAGATGCCGGCAGCAGACAAGACATTTGTCTATGTAACCAAGAATCCATTCAAGCTTGGTGAGCAGACACAATTTGTAGCAGACTTGCCAGCAGAAGCAAGTATAAGCATTAGAATATTTGACCTGTCAGGCGATCTGGTGAGAACCGTGGTCAGAGATAAGGGCTTTACAGGTGGCGAAAATATTAACCTTGGTGCATGGGATGGGTTAAACGATTTCCACGATTATACTGGAAGCGGCATCTACATCTATCAGATAGAGATAACATATGCTGGCAGCAGGGTGGAACGGATAACACGTCCAATAGGGGTGATAAGGTAGCATAGACATCCCTGTCTGTGGTTTGTCAACGGTAGCACAGACATCCCTGTCTGTGGTTCATCAACAGCACAGGTTATGCAACAAATGAGTAAGGTAGCACAGACATTTTTGTCTGTGCTACTCTGATGATAAGGTAAGGCGGATTGTTGGTTAGGCTGAAGACTGATAGGTAGTAGTGTTGCGTCAACCATCAATTGTCGGATAGAAGAAAATAGGGACAGCGACGAATGGCACTGACTTAAGAAACGGCTTCATTCATAACCCTCCATTCTGTACGGGATACCTTTAATGCTGAATAATGTGGTTCAACGTGGATTCGAGGGGTAAACCCTATATGCCTCGTCG
>JASEHA010000090.1 GCA_030018795.1 bacterium | reverse complement strand
GCCTGTGCAGTGTATTGCAACAGCATGGCTCAAAAGTTTTTACACAGTCTGACGTGAAAAACCGGGCAAAACAATGCCTGAACCAATTGGTATTTCAGCTATCTGGCTGCCTGTAAGATTTTTGATAAAAAGTTTTCCTTTAGGACTAAAATAAACATCTCCAGTATTATGAAATATTGAAAATATTTTGATGTTTTCTCCGGGAGAATCCTGTTTCAGCCTGATATCCTTGATCTCTCCATCCTTGTGTTGAATTTCAGGAAAGCTGAGCATGACAAATGTCCAGTATTTTGCAGGTTTAAAATCAGGTTCGCCACATGGATAAGCCTTGAAACATATGCCTGCATAAATTCCCTGTGTTACTTTATCAGAACGGAGTATTGTTACCTCTACTTGTCTTGATTGATTTGATAGAAGGGCAAATTCGATGGGCTTTACATGAATAACCTGACTGCCAATCCAGTTACCCCCATCTTCTTCCATAACAGGCGTTCCATCCAGTGCTTGCTGCATCTGTATAACGCACACATCAATATCAAGCTCAATATCCATGGAATTCTTAAGCTCTATGGAGACCTTTTCCTCTTTTTTAATTTCCATCTCAATCTTGTATGGTTTGACGGTAATGGTTATGGTGGACATTTCTTTTGGGGGTGTAAATACTTGATCTTCTAAGGTGGCAAATATTTCTTGGTGCCCAACACTCAGTACACTTGCTTCTAATATAGATACGCTTGCAATGATTATAAGAGCAATTGTGACTATTATAATAATTATCAATGACATAATATTATATCGCATAACAAAACCTCCAACAAACAGATAACTATCAAGCTGTTACTTTACTATCATAAACGATGTCTCTGCTGTAACCATCTTGTCATTTCCATATATTAGAGTGGCAGTTGCACGATATATTCCCATAGGCAATTCTCCCTTCCAGACTCCGCCCAGACGTATTGATTGTCCTTCAGAGATTGTTTCATGTTCAATAAACATCTGTCCAACAGTTTTATCTCTCTTTTGAAAACTGATCATCCCTTCTACAGAGATATCTACATTGCCTGTGTTTTTAAACTCCAGCTCAGGCATAATCATATCTCCCAAAGTAGTTGTAGGAACAACAAACTTTATAATCTCTCCTTTTACAATAAGCTCCTTCTCAAGGGCTACAACCTTTGCTGTGGCAGAAGATATCTTTTTATTATGGTGAACAAACTTTATGTTAGCGGTGTATGTTCCCTGACAAATATTGCTGCCTCTTACTATACATGGGATAATTATATTTTTTGTTTTACCTGCATCAACATCATAGTGATCGATAAACACATCTATTAATTTCCCTTCACTATCTAATATCTCCACTTCAGTGCAAAGTTGCAAGCCTACATTTCCTGTATTGCGAAAAAGTATGTCCATATCAAACACACGATTCAAAACAGCTGTCGGAGCTATAACTTCAACCATTTCACCCCTTGTTTGAGCAACCACGCCAGGACGTAATATACGAAATACAGTTTGTGCTGGTTCTGACAATAATCCATGATATTTAACCCTGCTTATAGCGGTATATGTACCTACTGGTAAGTCAGTTATATCCAATAAACCACATAGCTGTATAGCGTATGAGGGGAGGATATTGGCTGGTTGAATAAATACAGTCTTTATTTCATTTTTTAATGAATCTATAATAGTTATTTCTCCACCCGCATGGATATGAACATTGCCTGTGGCATAAAATGTAGTCAAAATGTTCATCTTATCATCAGGACTACTCTGAAAAACCTCCACATCTCCTATTTCACCACATCTGTTTAAGCTGCCAGGAAATGTCAGCAATACAATCACACCTAACCTGCTTACAGACAAAAAGCTGCTCGAACTTTTTGCTGGCATACCCGAAAAAAAGATTACCCCATACATGCCTCCACCATCTTCTTTATGATTAGTTACACTTACCTTTACTATTTTGGTCTCTCCAGCAGGCAAGGCAAATTCTTCTGGCTCAAGAACAAGTGAGTGTGCGAGAGAATACGGTGTGTGTTCATGCCCTAAGAATACAGCACTTCCATCCATATCCTGCCCCATGGTTTCGACAGCCCCTTTGACATAAATATCAGTATCTCCCGGATTTGCGACATGAATATCAAAGGAATTGTTCTCCTGTGTAATTGTCATTATAACCTTTGCCGGGGTAACGGAAATGCTGTTTGCCTCAACAATAGCTGCAACAAATAGACACCCTATTAACAAAGTAAATAAAACTTTCATCATAACACCTCCTTGTGAGTTGTAAATAATGCCTATAACTCACAACATATAGATAATCATTTAGCAAGATTCAATGATAAAGCTGTAACACCCTGTGGAGATTCTGTCACCTATCCAAGAAAATCTTTTCAAGGACAGATGGCAGAATCTCTCCTCTGAGTATTTAACAGGACTTCAGGTCTCTTTCACTATATCCTGCTAAATAAGAGCATCATATCCCCTGTGTGGCCGTGTAGGTAATTACTAACCTATACGTATGGCTAGTTTGGCCGGCAATGTCAGTCAACACTCTGTCACCATAGTTGACTGCCTGTTTAAAATAGATATTTGTGTTGACTCCAGCGTCTACTGTTGCAGCCTGAGCAGTGCTTACAGTAACATCTGTTACTGTAATATTAGCATAAGTACCGCCTACTTCTTTTTTCCATTGCAACGCAGACTGAAGCGATACTACCTTATCAGCAGTAGTAGCGTATCCAGCAGCTGTGCCACCAGTACATGCTCCGGTACACGTAGATGACCCTGGACAATAGTTGGCCATATTTGTCTTATCTGCTTTGATCCTAATGCCATAGGCTGCATTACTTTTTACGTTCACTACCTGTGCACTACTCTCTGTCGGAGCAGCTATAGATATTGCTCCAAGATTAGCTCCACCAGGCACAGTAAGTGCCAGTGTTGCTACAGGAGTAGCATCCACGGTTTGATTACCATTACCGGTAGTATCTGCATATGCGCTTACACAACACAACATCCCTACAAAAACCACCATTAGCAATAATCCTTTTTTACACATTTTCCCGTACCTCCTTTTTTAAGATGGCTGCCTTTTACACTCATCATCTCACCTCCCTTTTACAGTCAGCATCCAATATCCTGCTTTTAGAGACCAACAGCAGTCGGCAGCAGATACTGACATGATGATGATAAGTAAGCATTCAAGAGGCAACGAACAGGAGTCAGTCAAAACCGAAACCCACTGCCCATGGAATGGTTACCTATTTTATTTCTGTTTAATTATGCCTCCAACGATACGTACATACCACCCCTTTGCTGAATAAGCATTAAAAAAATCCTCTCCATCTGTATATTCAATAAAATTATATCCCAATATTGCCCGCAGGTTATCCTTAATTCGACACCCTGCCTCTAACAATGGATTCATCTTATACGTATTTGTCAATTGCTGGTGAATTATTTTATGTGCTCCGGTGATATTGATTTTGTCTGTAAGTTGATATTCTGTCCTTGCCATTAACATATCAACACAAGATGTAATGTGTTCAGCTTTTATGTGTCTGATAGCATATTTGCCGGATACCTTTAACCCTGGTGTTAATTTGCATGCAGCCTCTAATGCAGCCAATGTCTTACCCTTCTCTTCAATATCATATTTTGCCAATATATTCAGATTATTGGTATCTGCTGACCTGTACGCCAGAGCCAGACATCCACCACTGTTTGATATTTTTTGTTTATTCTCAGACACAGCAGTGTCACTATAGCTGTAGTTATACTTAAGATAACCTGTTAAATCTCTGGTCAGCTCCTTTGTAATATCAATACCCAGCACACTGGCAAGGGTTTCACCAGCACACAGTCCCCTTTTTGTCTCATACCTGATGCAGGAGTCAAATCCTTTATAAGGATTATAGTCCAATGCAATGGTGTTTATTAGAGAGCTGTCTGATTCTTTTTTGATATGATTATTGTTGTAAACAAACTGAGAACGTGCGATTAAGGAAACACAGGATAATGGGTTATACTCTCCAGAGACTCCAAGGCTACAGGTTTGCTGTTTAGTTATAGTTTGTTTGCTCTTTGGATTGATACCCAGCATAAAATCATATCCAAGAGATAGTGTGACAGGCTGACAGCGGATATTGGTGTTAAAAGAAATATTGTGATTCATAGCATTTGCTTCTGGTTTAATATAATTTCTTGCATCCTTACCATCATATTTTGCGGCAAAATTCAATTTCCCCTTTTCCTTTTGCATACCAAGGGTAATGCCTTTTGTGCATGAATCAGGGGATTCATAGGTCTTATCACTATCGTTTATGCTATGCTGATAGTTAAAAAACATCAGGGAGTTTTTTGTCTTTTTATACTGCATATTCATAGAGGTTATTTTATTATATGCAGTTCCTATTTTCGGATCATTGGAGAGATTGTCATGAGACTGTTTTTGCTGAAGGCTGGCAGTTACGTCATCCATTAATCTCCAATCAAGTTTCATTCCATACTCCATGGCATCTTTGTTTGGTGAAAATTTTGTTAAATCATAATAATCAGGAGAATATTGAAATAATCTTTCATCCTCCACATTTATCCCTTTCGGGTTTATCTCATTTGAAAACTCTTTGCCAAGATGGCGATAAAAATATCTTAGGTGTGCTTTTTCCTTTAAACGAACAAGGGCATCTAACAGATAAGCAGATGTATCAGGGATGTCAACAGCAGGCTCAATCTCTCCCATTGTACTTGCATATTCACCTGAAAGTTTCAGGATATCAAGTACCTTCATCCCGAAATTTATGCCGTATAATGTTTTTTTGCCAAAACCATGTTCTTCAGAGATACAGTATATTCCTGCTTTAATGGCATCATTTGCATTAATCTCTCCCTTTATTCCCCAGTTAATATATTGCATATCATTTAATGGTAAATACTCATAAATAACTACAATCCAATAATAAATCCCTCCACTTGCTTCATCAGGGACAGGCTTATCAAAGATTATTATTCCCTTATCATAATCAATGATATAATCCTTGTTTTTTTGTTTTAAACTTACTGAGCAAACCTCGTTGGTCCCCTGCTTTTTAACCTCTACCCTTATCTTTTCACTATCTGCAACTATCCCTGTATTCTTCAGATAGTATGGACCACATATATTTCGCCCCTGTAACTCTTCACGTACGGATACCCTTTTATTTGAAGCAGCAAATATTTCTGTTTTATATATCTTTGTGTCATGAGCGAACTTAACTCCATTGAATGTGTGGTGGTATCCTCCTAACACAGTATCCTTATAATCAATCGAATAATTGCCATACATTAATGATGTCTTATCCTTTTCAATACATACATAAAGCTGTCCATAGGATGTGGAATTAACAAGCAGCTTGCTTTCATCACCATACACAGGATAATACCCATCAGGATCGATATTGGCTATTACCTCATCCATATCTCCCTTATCAGTATTCGCAATGCAGCAGAGCAGGTACTCACCTTTTATTTTGCCTTTAAAATAAAGGGTCCCCATAGCATGGGTATAAATATTTGAAGAAAATTTTTCATTACCCTGTTCAAAGCTTCTTATCGCACCATCTACTGCAAATCGTCCTGCCTCTCCTTCAGCTAATGCGATAAGGATAAGATTGTTATCCCCTACTGATTCATCACCCTGTATCACTCCAAAATCCACATTTACTATTCCACCCTCAGGCACATATATATATTGTACAAGTGTAGAATCCAGAGGATTATTAAATGACAGGCTGCCTTTATTCACCATCATAATATGTGTCCCATGAGATGCTCCGGGTATGGAATATTTACCATGCTTATCGGTTTTAACCACAGTGCCATCCTCCATGATTATCACTGCATCTGGTATCCCTGCCTCTGGTGGCTGCTGAATACCATCACCATTAATATCCTTATACACCTTGCCAAGTATGATACCGCGATTGGCAAACAATCCCTCTCTTACCCTGACCCCAGCTTTTACCGGTCTACTCCAAACAGCTTCCCCCATTTCATTAGTTCCGGCAACAACAACAATATTTTCCTGCAACCCTATCTTTACATCAATCCCGACAACTGCCATATAGCTCAGGGTAATAGTTCCACCTCTTGAAAGCTCTGTAATGTGTTCAGGAAGATTTTTCTCATCCCAGATCAATATTCCATTTCCATATGGTTCACATGTAATACCATTTATACGGGCAGTTGCCGGAAGATATTGAAAATCGTATGGTAATTTATCTTTTATGGTTATATTTTTAATTGTCCCCTGCCCTATATTGCGAATAACTACTCTATAGCTCAAAATATCTCCTATCTGTGCTGCCCTGCCGCTAACCGACTTAACCACAAGCAAGGATGTGTTATGTGTCATGTAAATAGTTTTTGTTGTTGTCCCTCCATCTGCCACATGAATATTTTCTGTTATCTCTGTATAATAGGATGCCCGCTCGGATTTAAGATAATAATACCCGGCAGCGAGTGAGCTAAAGCTGTATGCACCTGAAGAATTCGATGTAATTGTTCCTATCAAGTTGCCGCTTGCCTCATAAAGGGTAATGTTGGCACCACTTAATACCGTATTATTTGCCGAATCTTTCACATTTCCCTCAATTTTACCTGTCCCGATTGATGTCGCACAGTCAACAGAAATTATGCCGGATGTTATAACATCAGTGCCTTTCTTGATAAGATATTTATAGTCAGCATTACTTACAACCTCATTTGAGTTGTTTTTCCCATTCCATGAAACTGAATGGGTCCCACTGGATTGGGACTCATCAGTAAATAATGTTTTTATCAATGTGTCAGCTATATCCACTATTTTGCCCGTGATAGTACCAGCGGAATCCAGGCAATAGTAGATATTTGCAGTATCCTTGACTCCATCTGCATTAGGTGAGAATGGATTTGGTGAGGCAAATGAATTATCAAGCCCTCCGGCAGTAACAGAATAGGTAATGGTTCCATGATATGAGCCAACCTCATTTGACCAGTGTACATCTAATTTGTAATCATAATCAATAACCTTGCCGTTAGAAGATGTAGTTGGCTGGTTAGAAAGCAGAGTTTGTGTTCCTATCTGAAATGCAGCCCATGATGGTGATGTTGAATGAGTGGCATAATGGAGTTGACTAATAGGAATATTTTTTGCAACATCTGTGGTATCAATGAGATTATCCGGGATATTAACATTCAAATCCCATGTTGAAGATTCGCTGACCACCACAATCTGAGTGGCATGGGGAATGATTACATCGCCTTTGAGCGGGCTTACCTGCCCAAAATCTACATTTACACCATCAACTGTCATGGTTAATTCATAACACCAGCTTCTACTTGCTGTAATGACAGCCATTATTATAAATAAGAGGCTGACAGCTGTTGAGAGTAAGATTATTTTAGTCATTAGAACGCCTCCCCATAATTCCATGTTATTCTCCCCCCACTTGTAGTTTAAAAGTGGTTATTGTACTATTCAGCTATCAGCAGCCAGCAAAGTATTAGTTCCATATCCTTCTGGAGTTGTTTTTTAGTTGATGGTTGACCACTGATAGCTGACATGAAAAATAATGTCCCATAAAAAAAGCCTGTTCTTCTGACTCCGATTGTTTGAGACAGAAAAACAGGCTTGAGTTATACAACAATTTAGATAAAGCGTCCAGCCATCAGTAATCAACCGGAATATCCTCCATACCGGCTGTAAAGCTTATCACATCATTTAATAACTGATGGCTGACGCGAAACCGAGATATATAATTCATCCCTTCTGACCCTTCGGCAACCAAGTTGTCTGAGATTTACTCAGACAACCTAGCTTTGCGTCCCCACCTCACGATGGGTTTGCTATTATCGGAGTCATTTATTATTTGCCTTCCTACTTTAACAATACAACTTTTCGACCTGTGCGGTTGAAATTTACCACACAGGTTATATTTTTGTAGACATAATGTA
>JASEHA010000008.1 GCA_030018795.1 bacterium | reverse complement strand
ACAAGGACTTCTATGTGCTTATTAGTGCTACCTCAACCACTAACACCCCGACAGGAAGTGCTGTTAACTCTGCCCGAGAGATTAGAGCGTATGATATGGCTCATACCCAACTTACCGGCACATTTACCAACCTGGCCTATCTTGAAATTCCATATCCGGATGCGGATGGTAATGGAATTGTGGATGGGACATACATTAGTGCGGATAGCTTAAAGGTCTGGGTGTGGGAGAATAATGAATGGAAAATAATCGCTGAATCAGGAAAGGCTAACGGAAGAGACGGAAGAGACGGAAGAAATGTTGTTTGGTGTAATATCAAACATTTGACCTCGTTTATGCCCATAGGGATTCTAATCGCCCCGGCAACTCTTGGCAATGTCCTGATTTATCCCAATCCGTATAAGCCAAATAGCGGGCTTGGGCATGAGTATATTACCTTTGGCAGTAAGAAAGATGTCAGCCGAAAATTAACTGCTTATGCCACGATTAAGATTTACACCATTAGTGGTGATATGGTCAAGACATTGGAGGCTACACCAGCGGATAACGGTCAAAAAATCTGGTATGTTGATAATGATGCCGGTAATAAGGTAGCCAGCGGCGTGTATATCTGTTTGATTACCAATCCGCAAGGCGAGAAGTGCATTGGTAAATTGGCGATTATACGGTAAAGATTTTTAGCTACGAATTACTTTAGCAGTGGAACACAGTGTTGTGGTATCTCCTGCCTGTCAAGCGGTAGAGACAAGGCATTGCCTTGTCTCTACTCAAGGCGGTTCAATAAGAAAAAACTTGAACACCGAGTAATAAGTTCCCTTTTTCCCTACTTTTCCATTTTTCCTTATTTACACCTGAACGCTTACAAAAAAGGAAGTGATCCAGAATGAAGAAATATATCTTACTGATGGTATTGGCGGTATTGGCGGTATCAGTAGAGGCAGGGACAAATGAGAATGCCGGCACCTGCGTAGGACAATTTTTGAAGATAGGCGTTGGTGCACGGCCATGCGGGATGGGTGAGGCATTTTCTGCTATAGCTGATGATGTCAATGCCATTTACTGGAATCCGGCCGGGTTGATGCAGATTGCAGAAAAACAGGGGACATTTATGCACAGCGAATGGCTGACTGATTTAAGATATGAGTTCTTAGCCTATTGCCAGCCAATGAATAAAGGTGTTGAGGCATTCAGTATCACCTATTTAAGGATGGGTGATATGGAAGGCACGGATAAGGATGAGAATCTAATCGGCAATTTTGGGGCATATGATTATGCCATGAGCATGGCTTATGCACTCCCTATCCCTGATATGGACAACATCTATGCTGGGATTACAGGTAAAATCATTCAGCAAAAGATAGAAAAAGAATCTGCCAGGGCAATAGCTCTGGATATTGGCATCCTGTACTTTGACCCTGAGATACAGGGACTTAAATTTGCAGCAGTACTCCAAAACCTTGGCTCAAAACTAAAATTTGTCAGTGAATCTGAAAGCCTGCCAATTACCTATAAACTTGGTGTAGCTTATGAAAGGGATAAACTGACATTAGCCGGAGATGTTATCAAACCAGAAGATAACCATGGCCGAGTAAGTGTAGGGGTTGAATACCTTTGTACCCCAAATTTAGCTCTCCGTTTAGGCTACAATTCTCAAAACGACCTGGATAAAGGCTGGACACTGGGTGCAGGCTATAAATTTGACAGCATCCAGCTTGACTATGGCTTTATTCCACATGGTAAGTTAGACAATACCCACAGACTCTCTTTTACGAAAAGGTTTTGAATTTAGACAGGATAACAGGATTAACAAGATAAATTGGGCTCTTTAACAAATGCAATTTCGCTGTGAATAACTTTTGCCTGTCCTTCCACCAATCGTGTGCAACCTAAAAAGTTATTCATCAGCGTTCTAACTCTTTTCTGATTCTGACCCATTACCTTACCCACACGATTTGTTAAAGAACCAAAAAACTTGGAAACATCGAGTATCACAACCCATCTGCTTTTGCGGCATTAGCCCGCACCTACAATATAAAATTAAAGAATTTCCATGAAATCACCGATTAATAGGATAGGTAGTCGTTCAGATATTATAGCTACAGAGGTCACAGAAAGCACAGAAAGCACAGAAAGCACAGAGAAATAGAGATGTTGAAAAATAACTTCTGTATCTTCTATATCTTCTGTGGCAAATTCTGAGGGCAGTAATATGTTGATAGCATGGCATCAGGAGGTTACAAAATGGCAAAGATTGTTGTCTCTGGTGGACAAAGATTAGTTGGTAGTGTTAGTATCTCGGGCTCCAAGAATGCAGCCTTACCTATCCTGGCTGCATGTCTTCTTATCCCTGGAGAGAATATTATCTCTAATCTACCCAGGTTGTTAGATATTAAGACAATGCTCGAGGTATTAAAATGCCTTGGGGCAAGGATAAAGGCTGAAAATGGTTGTGCATGGATAGATGCCGCTGATATCTCGCATTATGATGCCCCATACAAGCTGGTACGGCAGATGAGGGCTTCAGTTCTGGTTATGGGTCCACTTCTGGCCAGATTTGGGAAGGCAATTGTTCCCTTACCCGGTGGGTGTGCGATTGGCTTGCGGCCAATAGATATTCATCTAAAGGCAATTGAGAGACTTGGGGCAAAGATTATCATGCATGATGGATGTGTGGAGGCAACTTGCTCTAAGCTTAAGGGACAGAAGCTGTATCTTGATTTCCCATCTGTTGGAGCAACAGAGAATATTATGATGGCAGCTTCCTTAGCCGAGGGTCAAACCATAATCTATGATGCTGCTATGGAACCAGAAATAGTTGATCTGGCTAATTTCTTAAACAAGGCTGGGGCATCAATATCTGGAGCAGGAACAAACAGGATAGAGATTAATGGCGTAGAACGGCTAAATCCAGTAAATGATTATCGCGTTATTCCTGATAGGATTGAGGCAGGAACATATATGGTTGCTGCAGCTATCACTAAGGGAGATGTGCTGTTAAAGAACTGCATTTTTCTCCATCTGGATGCAGTCATTGCCAAACTTCGTGAGGCAGGAGTAATCGTAACAGAAGAGTCTGAAGGAGTCAGGGTAGAGATGTCAGGAGAACTTTCACCATTGAGTATTAAAACCATGCCCTACTCAGGATTTCCAACCGATATGCAGGCTCAATTTATGACCCTGATGACCACTGTCCCAGGGATAAGCATTATCGTCGAATCAGTGTTTGAAAATCGATTTATGCATGTCAGCGAGTTATGCCGTATGGGTGCAGATATCAAGGTAGATGGGCATACAGCCTTGATTCGGGGCGTTCCTTTCTTAAGCGGTGCACCTATTGTTGCCACTGACCTGCGAGCAAGCGTTGCCTTAATTCTGGCTGGATTAATAGCTAAGGGTAAAACTAAGGTCATGGAAATACATTATCTTGATAGAGGCTACGAATATATTGAGGATAAACTTTCGAGCCTTGGGGCAATAATTAAAAGGGTGGAGTAGAGAGCAAGCTGTTAGCCGTTAGCTAACAGCTTGAAAGTTTGCAAATAATTACAAGGAGGGTCTGGATTGTGAGTCGAAAATGGTTGCCTGATATGGATAAAGGAGTTGTAACCACATTGCTGGTAGGATTATTGGCCTGTTCAATCCTTTGGGTTGCATTGATTGCTGTTACCATGAAAACAAGCGGTGTAGTTTGAAAGATAGAAGGCAGAAAGCAGAAGCCAGAAGCCAGGATGGATGCTTGTCTTACTTTTGATGTATGACCGTCTCTACTGCATGTTAAAAGCGTTATCGCAAGGGCATTAGCCCAAAGCAGTCTCAATAGAATCCTTGCCTTCTGACTTCTGGCTTCTGGATTCTGTTTTAGATTCTAACAAGCGACTTCTAAAGGAGATTAGTATGCATCGAGGACTTTATACTGGAGCCTGCGGGATGCTTGTGCAGGCAAGCCATCTGGATAATATTGCCAATAATCTGGCAAATATAGATACTACAGGCTACAAACGTGATGAAACCCTTTTTAAGGAGTTTCCCAAGATGCCTATTCACAGGCTTTATGATAACTATTCCTGGACGCCGAAGGGGAAGTTGGATGAAAGACCTGGAGTAGGATGGCTGGGGACAGGTGTTGGTATCGATGGGGTTGTTCCTATCTTTGCCCCTGGACCCACAAAACAGACTGGAAATAGTTTTGATTTAGCCATTATCGGCGAGGGTTTTTTTGTGATTGAAGCTCCATGGGGGGAGGGGTATACCAGAAACGGAGCATTTACCGTATCGAATGAGGGTTATCTGGTTACTCAGGACGGGTATCATGTTCTGGGTGAAAAGGGACCAATACCAGTAAAAGAGGGCAATTTTTTTGTTTATGAGGAAAGCGGTAGAATCTTTTATAATGAAGCAGGAAAAACCAATGATTGGAAGACTGCAAAGGAAGCGGATAGGCTCAGGATTGTTAGGTTTAGTGATGTGAGCAGCCTGAAGAAAAAAGGAGATTGCTTTTTTGAGGCTACCCCTGATTCAGGCAATCCTGAGCCCATGAAAAAAATCAAGATATTACAGGGGTATCTTGAAGGCTCTAATGTTTCTCCAGTTGAGGAATTGGTAAAGATGATCGAAGTTCAAAGGATATATGAAGCCTGTCAAAAGAGTATCCAGGCTGTTGATGATACCATAAAATTGTCTATTGAAGATGTCGGGAGGGTAGCGTAGATTTTTTAAGGTGTAACACAAGCATCCTGCTTGTTTAGTTATAATGCTCAAGCTGGAGGTTTGAGCTACTCTGCTGAATGCTTGTACGAGGAGGTATGGTAAGATGATGCGATCATTGTGGATCTCTGCTACTGGAATGAATGCTCAAGAATTACAGCTCGATGTCATTTCCAATAATCTGGCAAATGTGAACACGGTTGGTTATAAGAAAAACAGACCTGATTTTGAGGATCTGGTTTATGAGATAGTAAAGGCACCTGGTACACCTATTGCTACTGGAAGTATGCTTCCTACTGGTGTTCAGGTTGGGTGCGGTGTGGAGATAGCTGGAACTCAAAAGATTCATACACCTGGAACACCAAAGGAAACAGGCAATGCCCTTGATGTGGCTATTAGTAAAGATGGATTTTTTCAATTACTGGCTCCGGACGGTAGTGTAGCCTATACCCGTGACGGCTCCTTTAAGCTGGATGCAGAAGGCAGATTGGTTAATTCAAACGGTTATATCTTTCAGCCAGAAATAGTTTTCCCAGAGGGTGTTACTCAGACAACCATTACCTCAGATGGTGTGGTTTTTGTTGAGTTGAAAAGCGAACCAAAGGTCATGGAAGAAATAGGACGAATCGAATTAGCAAAATTTATCAATCCAGCCGGGCTGCTGTCTATTGGGAATAATGTTTATAAGGAAACCGCTGCCTCAGGTGCACCAGTGATTGGAACGCCAGGCAATGAGGGGTTTGGAGCAATCATACATCGATTCTTAGAGATGTCAAATGTTAATCTTGTAGATGAAATGGTGAACATGATTACTGCTCAACGAGCATATGAGTTTAACTCCAAGAGCATCCAGACAGCAGATAATATGCTTGGGACAGCAAATGGGTTGAAACGGTAACACAAGCATCCTTGCTTGTGGTCTTAGATTGAGCGGCGAAAGGCAGTGATGTTGTGGCTCTTTGCTAACTGCTAACTGCTGATTACATGTAAGAAGGTGAGTTGCATGAAGTTATTAGGGTTTGTCATCGGTGCAATATTTTTTGCCATGGTTATCTTTTGGGTAAGCATTGGATATTGTCTGGAATTAACCCTGAAAGCAAATACTGTGGTAGATGGAGAAAACATCTTTCTTAGGGATATTGTCTCTTTGTCGTCAGAAGAGCAATTGGCAGAAGAGGATATGGATAATATCCTTATTGGGAGCTCCCCTTTACCCGGCATGAGTCGAAGCATTGGCATAGATTATATCAATCTTAAGCTCAAACAGGCAAACAAAAAGGATGTATCCCTCAGGGGTGAAAAGGGTGAAAAGGGTGAAAAAATAGCAGTAATTAGATCGTCTCAGAGGCTGGATGTCAATAATGCGGTTGAGACAGCCAGAGATTATATTGTCTCCATCTATAACAAAGAAAATATCAAGATTACCCCCTACTCTTTTCCTGATGAGGTTATTTTGCCCAAAGGGGAAATGACCCTTGAGGTAGATAGTAATTATAGCCTGCAGAGATTAAATAAAAGGCTTTTTATTCCGATAATTGTTAAGATAAATGGGAAACAGCTCAAGGTAATGAGGATTGGTTTTGAGATTCAGGAGTTTCAAAGGGTTGTGGTAGCTGCGTCAGACATAAAGATTAAGCAGATAATAACCGCAAACGATTTAAGGGTTGAGGAAAGGGATATTAATTATTTAAGGCAAATTCCGTTGGCTAACATTAAAGAGGCTGTAGGTAAGAGGGCAACTGCCTTTATTAAACAAGGAAGTATTTTAACTGTTCCTCTGGCTGAATGTCCACCATGTATTAAAGAATGTGAACAGGTAACCATTATCAAAAGAATAGGCAATCTTACCATTACTGCCTCGGGTATCTCTTGTGAAGATGGAATGATTGGGGAAAGGATAGGGGTGAGGAATTCTGACTCCAAAAAGATGCTCAATGGGGTGGTTTGTGAGGGAAAGAAGGTATTGATTGATTGATAGTTAACTATCAAAAGGAGGGTATTATGAAAAGATCGGAAAAGTTTTATTTTATCTTGATACTGGCTATTACCCTGACAGTCTGGGTAAAGGCAAAAGCAACGGATGCAGAATCATTATGGCTTAAAGGGGAGCAAGAAAGCCTTTATGTTGACTCAAAAGCAAAAAAGAAGGGAGATATAATAACAGTGATTATTACTGAAGCATCTCAAGCCTCACATAAGAGTGTAACCAAACGGGCAAAGGATATTAGCCTGAATGGAGCACCTGATGCAGCTAAGGCAGGAAGTAAAAATTTGTTAAGTTTTCTGCCATTTACTGGGGCAAAAGCTAAAAGCAGCTTTAGCGGGGCAGGAGCAACAACCCGTACAGGATTGCTCAATGCTATGATTACCGTGAATATTACCGAGGTTATGGCTAATGGGAATCTTGTTATCGATGGCAAGAGAAGATTAAGGGTAAATGGTGATGAAGAGGAAATATCTGTTTCTGGAATTATCAGACCGCAGGATATTACCCCTCAAAATACTGTGCTTTCTACATGTATTTCAAATGCCCATATCAGGTATAAAGGGGAAGCAGAATTAACCGATAAGGAACGACCAGGGGTCATTGGACGGATAACAAATAAGATTGCGAATATATTCTTTTGATAATCGTTCAGCCATCAGCTCTTAAGCACAAGCTGGTCGTTGAGCAGAGCGGTCATCGAGCGAAGTTAAAAATATCGAAACAACCAGGTGAAAGATAAGTTGAACGATTACAAATGATCATAGGGTGCTCAGAAGACATGGAGAGGGTAGAGGCAGGTTGCCCCTACGCTTATCCCTATGTCTCCTGTGTGCCCTGTTAAAGGAAATGCGGAAGTAGAAAATGCGGCAGGGTGTAGATAGCAAGATGGATCTTTTAATTTCGCATTCCACATTTCCTATACTGGAGGAAGATATGATTCAAAGGGTTGTAGCATTTACTATTGGTATTATATTGGGAATTATTCTTTTTCGGTCTATTGCCTCTGCAGAAGAGCCTTCCATTGAATCCTTCTCCATGAGCCCATCTGTAAGGCTAAAGGATCTCTGCCGTATATCTGATGTCAGACCCAATCAATTAACAGGCTACGGGCTAATTATCGGATTAAATAAAACAGGGGATGGCAAAAATACCTTTTTTACGGCTCAATCTATAGTAAACATGCTGCAACACTTTGGAGTGACAGTAGATAAGGATAAGATGAAGGTCAATGCTATTGCGGCCGTAATGGTTACTGCGGAATTACCAGCATTCAGCCGAATAGGAGACAGGATAGATGTAACTGTCTCTGCCCTTGGGGATGCATCTGACCTTAGTGGCGGTGTATTATTGCAAACACCTCTGTCTGGAGCAGATAAGGTAATCTATGCTGTTGCCCAGGGACCTGTGTCTATGGGTGGCGGTGATGCAGGTGGTAAGGGTGGCAAGAAAAAGGCTCATCCCACTGTAGGAAGGGTTATAGAAGGCGGAATTGTAGAAAAAGAGATAACCTGTCCGATAATAATTAATGGCAAGCTCCCGATTGTGCTTAAACATTCTGATTTTACCACAGTTGCCAGGATGGTGGAGGCAATAGATGCTAACTTTGGTGCAGGGTGTGCCACAGGGATAGATTCCTCAAAGATAGATGTATCTGTTCCTTCTGAATACACAAATAATGTTGTTGGTTTTATATCACTGCTTGAAAGTTTGAGTATTACCCCGGATGTTGTAGCCAGGGTTGTTATCAATGAGCGAACAGGGACAGTGGTAATAGGTGAAAACCTCTGCATTCTGCCTGTCGCTGTATCTCATAAGGATTTATATCTGGTGGTTAGCGGCGAGGAAGAAGAGCAAGTGGTTAAGACAGAGGCACCAACCATCATCGTTTCTGCCCCTGAGATAGGCACAGAGACTATGGCTAAGGCATTGGGGTCGATTAAAATCACCCCAACCCCAGAACAGATAGCTATGGTATTGGATGTGATCAAACAACAGCAAGCTGCTGCTGCCTCTCAGACAGAACAGTCGCAAACAACTGGAACAGAAACAACACCTGCATCAGCACCATCTGCTGAGACAGAGGGCAGCATCGCTGGCGGCAGCAGTAAGGGTGTATTAGAGGCAAAACCAGTGCAGGCAGCGTCTCAATCTCATGGAAGGGTGGTTGTTCTTGCAACAAGGGTTAAGGTTGGGGATGTGGTTAAGGGGTTGAGTGCTGTGGGTGCTACCCCGCAAGATGTCATTGCCGTCCTTCAAGCTATCAAAGCAGCTGGGGCATTGCAGGCAGAGATAGTGGTTATGTAATAGGTAACTCGAGCTTCCAGCTTGAGCATTAAAGCCACATAGTTATACAACAGCAAAAGCGTACAAAAGACGTAAAGGAGACAGACCAGATGAATCCAATATCTTCAATCAGCGGCATGGACACTTCATTCAACAGAATACTTAACTATCAGACCAAAAGAAATGAGGCCGCAGCTCAGACAGATATTCAAGGGACAGGGGTAGTGTTGCAAAAGACTCAAAAGACTCAAAAGACTCTGACACCTGATGAAGAAAGGGATCTGGCACTGCAAAAGAAACGTCTTCAAGAAGCAAGCTATGATTTAGAAGCTATCTTTGTAAATATGCTCCTTAAAGAGATGCGTAAGTCTATAGGGAAGACAGAGATGTTCCATGGAGGATATGCTGAGGAGATATGGAATGATATGCTTTATGATGAATATGCCAAGAATATAGCCAAATCAAATAAGTTTGGAATGGCAAGTATGATTTATAATCAAATGGAGAAATATTTATGATGTCAAATTTGATTCGTTTTGGGATATCATTAGATAAAGAGCTGCTGGATAGGTTTGACACCTTTATCCATGGCCAAAATTATTCTAATCGTTCAGAGGCTATCCGCGACCTTATCCGGGAAAGCTTAGTAAGGGATGAATGGACAAAAGAGGAAGAAATTGCTGGAACCATTACCATTGTCTATGATCATCACCAGAGAGAATTAGCAAACACCCTCATTGATATTCAGCATGATTTTCATCAGCTAATTATTTCCACCCAACATATCCACCTTGACCATCATAACTGTATGGAAATAGTGGTTGTCAAGGGAAAACCAAAAGAGATTAAAGAATTATCCCAGCAATTAAAGACAAAAAGAGGGGTAAAGCATTGTTCGATTGGTATGGCAACTACAGGGAAGGAATTAAGGTAGTGTTGTGTCAACCCTCAATTGTCGTATAGTATTCCAATCGACAAGAGACAAGGATGAAATTGGGTGGTTTTCTTGGCAAAATCAGTTATACTGGAAAGGCATTGCCATGATTCCTGCCCCTGCTTTTTATAGGCAGCCTTATCCATGTAGGTAATGCTGCTACCTTTGGGCTGGGCAGGTATGAGATATTATAATATTTGACTGCAGTTTGTTTGACTATTCCCATGGATATGGAAAGCAGTAACCACTGGTAGTCAATACTTGATTCGGTTTGTCAACACATTGCGAAACTGGTGGCAAGAATTCCTCAACTATTTTGATGATCACGTGACTCAAGGCTTTGTCGAAGGCATTAATCGAGCTATCCGTGGGATTATCAACCGTGCCTTTGGTTATCGTAATTTCGATAATTTCCGATTACAAGTCTTAATCGAGTGCGGTGGAACTTAATGTTTACCCCTCGAATCCACGTTGAGCCAAAAAGAATTGCCAAAGCTTTTGCCAGCTATTGGGAGCAAAAAATTCCGACCTGTGCGGTTGAAAATTACCACATAGGTAAAAATGGTACAGATTTTACCACAAAGCACACTAAGGACGCACAAAGCACACTAAGAAAAGAATCTTTGTGTTCTTTGTATGTTCTTTGTGCCCTTTGTGGTTAGTCTGAAATCGGAATCTGTGGTTTTTTCAAACAATTTTCGTAAATTTCGTAGATGATGCGTTAAAACTGTAGCATATTTCAACCGCACAGGTCGAAAAATTCCCAAAAACCATACTCAGCAATAGAACGTTCTTTTAGAAGTTTCAACCAGTTCTACAAAAGAAGATGTGGCTTTTTCTCATGTATGAGTACGAAAAAGTGCGAAAAGAGAACTCATCTGTTTTCTGGTGATGTATTTGTTTGTCCAACAGCCAGGGACGAAAAGGCGAAAAAGGCGAAAAAGGCTCCTCTTGAAATAATTATGCCTCAGGTGCGCAATATGCCATTCTATCAACTGGTAAATGACTTAGTTTGGATGTCTCATAGGGCTCCAAAATGTCAAGCAATACCAAAACATGGCAGGAAATAGAGTCAAGCAGTGCTTAAGACTGTAGATATGGCGGGAGAGGCTATGCAACGCTCACCTTTTATCAAATATTCAGAGCCCGAAAAAGTGCTTGACAAAATACAGCCATTATGGTATTATTTGTTTAATATAATGTGGTGTTAACAAGAGATAAGGGTGTCTTGTCTTCGATAAGACACCCTTTTTTGTATTTGTATGCTATGTTTACTCTCATAGGGAACGGTTGCAACCCTTCCCTGCAAAAAGGAATTAACATGGAAAAAATAAAGATTGTAATGTTCTGCTGTCATAATTGTATGTCAAACGAGGATGTTGACTCTATTGAAAGGCATGAGGTTGTTGATATTCGGCTGATTAAGCTGCCATGCTCTGGCAGGCTTGAGGTGCTTCATCTTCTTGAGGCGTTTGAAACAGGCAAGGATGGGGTGATTGTATTGACCTGTTTGAATGGGAAGTGTCAGTCGCTTGTTGGTAATAAACGTGCCCGGAATAGGTTTGAATTGGCAAAAAAATACTTAGATGAGATAGGGCTTGGGCAAAAGCGGTTGCTAATGAAGCAAATAACAAGGGATGATGTTTCTAACCCAACAGCTAAGGCTGTGGACGAGATGATTGCCAGGGTGAAAGAAGTTGGGCAGAATCCGTTGAAAAAGGAGAATTAAAATATATGCCAGAGAAATACCATATAAGCATCACACCAACACCGCCAAGGTTTACACCCATTGGCAAGGTATCTGCCATTGAAAGGGATGGCTGCCTTGGATGTGCTAAGTGTGCCAAGAAATCATGTGTTTATGATGTATATAGAAACCGCAGTTTTGATTCTAAGCAATTATTGGATACTATGGATTCTTTGTGTAAAAATTGCTTTCGTTGTGTTCAGGAGTGTAAGGGAAGATTGATTTCCAGATCAATAAACCCTGAATATAAAAGGCTTGGTGATTCATACTGGAAGCCTGATATTATTGCGACGACATGGTATCAGGCAGAAACCGGCAAGATTCCTGTCTCTGGTGCCGGGTATTTGGGGCCATTTACAGGGCATGGCTTTGATTCTATGTGGACTGATATGTCTGAGATTGTCAGGCCAACCCGTGATGGTATCCATGGCAGGGAATATATCAGTACCAGTGTTGACCTTGGCAGGAAATTGGTTAACCTTGAGTTTGATAAAGAGGGACGACTTGTCTCTAACCTGCCACCTATCATCAATATCCCCATGCCAATCATCTTTAATGTTCTGCCATTTGGGAAGGTAAGTAAAAACATGAGGTTGTCTATGGCTAAGTCCGCGGCTAAACTGGATATACCCATGCTAATTGAGGCAGAGGAATATTTTGATGAGCTTGCTTCTTACAATAAAATTATGATGCCGCAATTTAGTATAAAGACGTTTGAGACACATAAGGAATTACTCGAAAAGGGAGGGATAAGGCTGGCTGAGTTCATCTATGAAGAGAATATCATGGAATATGTTGCTCAAGCCAAAAAGATCAATCCTGAATTAATTGTTTCTGTAAGGCTGAGGCTCGATAAAAAGGCAGATGATATTACCCAACGATTGATAAATGATGGTGTGGAGATTATCCACCTTTATGCAGATTATCAGGGGAATGAACATGATGCAGCACAGCCGCGGTTTATCAAGGATATGGTGAGAGATATTCATCGGCAGCTTGTGGCCAAGGCTATAAGGGATGAGGTGGCTATCATTGCCTCTGGCGGCATTGGTCTGGCTGAACACCTGGCCAAGGTCATCCTGTGTGGGGCAGATGCAGCAGCTATTGACCTGACACTTCTTATTGCTCTGGAGTGCCGGGTATGTAAACGATGCACAAAAGGGCTCTCCTGTCCGGTAGAGATGGAAAAGATAGATATAAAATGGGCAAGAAGGCGAATAATAAACCTGATGGGTGCCTGGCATTCCCAATTAATAGAGGTCATGGGTGCTATGGGTATCCGTGAGGCACGCAGGCTTCGTGGCGAAATAGGACGGGCAATGTTTCTTGAGGATCTGGAACGAGATTTTATGAATGCGATTATGTGTAAGTAAGGGAAAATGGAGGAAAACGTGATGTCAAATAATAATCTCGAATCTGTACCAGGGGTAGCACCTGCCCCCTCACGGTACAGAAATCAGATATCGAAATATATCATCTATCGTAATGATAGATGTATTAACTGCAGCAAGTGTGTTGAGGTTTGCAAGGCTGGAGTTCACCAACAGATAGGTGCTTCGTCCTTTTCAAGACCACAGGAGCATAAGTGTATTGGTGTATCGTGCAATGCCTGTGTTGATCAATGCCCTGAGAAAGCACTGACAGTTATCATTAATCCGATGATAGAAATGCTGGGTGATTACCGCTGGACATCTGACCTTATCCTGTCCACATGGTATCAGGCAGAGACAGGTAAATTGCCGCCAGATGGGCTTGAATATTGCATAGGAAATTCTGGAGGCGGATTTGACAGGCTTAGAATAAAATTTCCAGAAAATCCCCCCATTGAACTAAAAAGTGATGAGATAAGTACCAGTATCCCCCTTAACAGACGGAATGATAATGCTCACAGGGTTGAGATAGGGCTGCCTGTTTATGGCGGCGGGATGTCATATGGCTCAGTTGGATTATCGACTATACTTGGCAAGGCAAGGGCAGCCAAAGCATGGAATACCTTTACCTGTACTGGTGAGGGTGGGTATCATGCGACCTTATACCCTTATGACGACCATGTTATTACCCAGGTAGCAACCGGACTGTTCGGGGTACGGGAAGATACTATCAAACGGGTTAAGATTGTTGAGTTTAAGTATGCTCAAGGGGCAAAACCAGGGTTGGGCGGACATTTGCTTGGGGATAAAAATACACCTGATGTAGCTGCAATGCGTGAGGCTGTGGCAGGCACTGCCCTTTTCTCACCATTTCCATTCCACTCAGTTTATTCGGTTGAGGATCATAAAAAGCATGTTGACTGGATAAAGGCCATGAATCCAAAGGCATTGGTCTCGGTCAAGGTCTCAACACCAACAGATGTTGATATGGTAGCCATAGGCAGCTACTATGCGGAGGCTCATATTATTCATATAGATGGCAGCTATGGCGGAACAGGGGCAGCACCCAATATTGCTAAGAAAAATATTGCCATGCCCATAGAATATGCTATCCCAAAGGTGCATAACTTCTTGAAGGCTGAGGGTGTCAGGGATAAGATAACCCTAATAGCTTCAGGCGGGATTCGTACTGCTCATGATGTAGTTAAGGCAATTGCCCTGGGTGCAGATGGGGTGGTTATTGGCACAGCAGAGATGGTTGCCCTTGAATGTGTCAGATGCGCCAATTGTGAAAGCGGGCGCGGATGTCCGCGGGGTATTGCTACAACAGACAGGGAATTAACCCATCAGTTTGATCCTGAATGGTCAGGGCAACGGCTAATTAATCTCCTTTCATCATGGCATGACCAATTTGTTGATATTCTCAAAAAATTGGGCATGAAGAGTGTTCAAGAATTGGTGGGCAGGCATGATTGCCTGGAGTATGAAGGTGTAGCAATACACGGTAAATAAGATATTTCACGCGAAAATGCGAAGGGGTATGAAATGGTAAATAATTTTGCGGAAAAGGTTATTAACTCAAGAGAAAGATTGAAAGATGATAAGGTGAAAGGAATGCCTGATAGATGGCAGACTGAGGCAGAGGGCGGCTGCGGAGTGGTTGGGTTTGCCTGCTCTGTGCCAGTACGCGGCAGGCATATCTTTGAGCCGTCTATCCAGATGCATAATCGGGGCAATGGCAAGGGCGGCGGGATTGCTGCGGTTGGATTTAATCCCAAACATTTTGGGATAAGTCAGGAAACGCTTGATGACTGTTACCTGATTCAAATAGCATTATTAGATACTGAGTCAAGGGCTGAGGTTGAAAAAGACTGCATCCTGCCATTCATGGATGTTGCTCACTCATCCATGATACCTACTATTGACGATTATCAAGAGATTGGTCTGGAGGTTAAACCGCCAGATGTCTGCCAATACTTTGTTCGGGTAAAAGAAGATGTGCTGTCACGCTTTATTAAGGAAAATAACCTTACTGGCATGGATTTGCGAAAGGCAGAGGATGAGTTCATCTATCAGAATACATTCAAATTGAACAAGCAGTTTTATGCTTCACTTGGCGAGAAGAGGGCATTTGTCCTTTCCCATGGTCGCAACATGATAATATTAAAGGTGGTCGGCTATGCTGAACAGGCAGTGCAGTATTACCAGATGGAGGATTTCAAGGCTCATGTTTGGATTGCTCATCAACGGTATCCCACCAGAGGCAGACTCTGGCATCCTGGCGGGGCACACCCATTTATTGGCTTAAACGAGGCATTGGTGCATAATGGTGATTTTGCTAACTACTATTCAGTAAGCGAATACCTTTATCAGCGGAATATACAGCCATTATTCCTGACCGATACTGAGGTCTCTGTTCTTGTCTTTGACCTCTTGAACAGAACGTATGGCTATCCATTGGAGTATATTATTGAGGCATTGGCACCAACAACAGAGCTTGATTTTGATCAACTGCCTGCTGAAAAGCAACAGATATACCGGCACATTCAGGAGATCCATGTTCATGGCTCGCCTGATGGACCATGGCTTTTTATCATTGCCCGTAATGACGCAGAGAATAAAAGATTTCAGCTTATTGGCATTACTGATACGGCCATGCTCAGACCACAGGTCTTTGCCCTGCAAGAGGGAGAGATAAAGATAGGGATAGTTGGCTCTGAAAAACAGGCAATCGATGCTATCCTCAATAGCCTTTCTAAAGAGGATAAAAGATTTCATCTCATAGCAGATAAATACTGGAATGCCCGCGGTGGAAGCCATACAGACGGCGGGGCATTTATCTTTACCCTTGATGAAAATGGCGGAGAGCAAAAGGGGTTTGTTTGTGCAGATAAGTTTGGGCGGGTAATTAAAACCAATGAAAACCAGACACACCCTGATCTGTCCATCAGCATTCAGCCACCTCAGCAGGCACAGTCAATCAAGGAAAGATTTGCTGTCTGTTCAGCTATGGAGTTGTTTGAATACCTCAAGAATAACCTCAAAGAGTGGGATTATAATACATTCCGCTGGGTTTGCCATGAGATGGTAAATATAGCTAATGAAAATGATGGTAACAAGGCAAATATCATTGAGATATTTACCCTGCTCAATGACAAACGATATGATACCGGGACAAAAAAGAGGAGCGGAATACTGGAAATAATTAAGCTAACCCTTCATGAGGTGTTTGAGGCTACAAAGGATTTAAGCCATAGCGATGGAGAGAACGGAAAATACAAGCTGATTGACTTCAAGAGGCGAAACACCTTAAGAGCACCCAGAGACAATGAACAGGTACTGATAATCAATGCCCATGACTTTACCCCTGAGGGTGAAAATTGTGATTCTCATCTGCTCGTTGATGCCTATAACTCAGGCTGGAAGAGGTTTATCTGCTATGGGTATCTTGGACAACGATTTTGCGGCTGCGGGCTTGGATTAAATACACAGGGTGTCCGTATTGATGTTTATGATTCCTCAGGAGATTATCTTGCCTCAGGCATAGATGGTCTTGAGATTTTTGTTCATGGGAACGCTCAGGATCAACTGGGTCAGATAATGAAAAGCGGAAAGCTGGTTATTTATGGTGATGCTGGACAGACATTTATGTATGGTGCCAAGGGCGGCAGTGTTTATATCCTGGGCAATGTTGCTGGAAGACCCATGATCAATGCGGTTGGCAAGCCAAGGGTAGTCATAAACGGCACCTGTCTCGACTTTCTGGCTGAGTCGTTTATGGCTGGAGACCCATTAAACGGTGGTGGGTTTGTTATCCTCAATGGGATTGAGTTTGATGAGACGCAAGGCAAATTTGTAGAGCAGCCTACTCCCTATCCTGGTTCAAACCTTTTCTCCCTTGCCTCTGGTGGTGCCATCTATGCCCGTGATCCACATAAGAAATTGGTAAAGGCACAGCTGAATGGCGGTGAGTTTGCCAGTGTTACCCATGATGATTGGCAGGTTATGCTCCCTTACCTGCAAGAAAATGAGCGGTTATTTGGTATCTCTATTGAAGAACTGCTTGTGGTTGACGGTGTTTGCAAAGAGCCGGAAGAGGTCTACCGCAAGATTACTACCTCAAAAAAGAAGGTAATAGTTGAGGTAGATGAAGAGGATTGAGTCAATAAGGAGCACCAGTGCACCAGTTACCAATGCAATAATGCACCAGAGCACCAGTAAAGAATTTAACTGGTGCTCTGGTGCTCTGGTGACTGGTGCTCTTTTGTTCTGGTGCTCTGTGATTACTTCAGATGTACTATCTTCTGCCTGTCTCATCAATTTTTTTAGTAAAAAGCAAAAGGAGATCTCTATGCGAAAACTTTTTGGTACAGACGGAATAAGGGGTAAGGCAAATATTGAGCCTATGACATCAGAATTAGCACTTCATCTTGGACGGGCAGCAGCATATGTTTTACACAGGGGGAAAGACCGCCCTACCATCCTTATCGGAAAGGATCCAAGAATATCCTCGGATATGTTAGAAGCAGCATTATCCTCTGGGATTACTTCATCTGGAGCAGATTGTCTCAAGGTAGGCATGCTTCCTACGCCTGGGATTGCATATCTTACCCGAGTATTAGAGGCTGATGCAGGCATAGTCATCTCTGCCTCTCATAACCCATTTGATGATAATGGGATTAAGTTTTTTGGGCCAGATGGGTTTAAGCTAAGCGATCAAACAGAGGAGGAAATTGAGAATGCTCTGCAAACAAGTGCAGAGGATATCATCCATCCTACAGGGATATATGTTGGCAGAATGATTGAGATAGCAGATGCTTCATCCAGGTATCAAAAATTTCTTCAACAAAGCGTTGATAATATGGATTTAAGCGGCATGTCCATCATTGTAGACTGTGCTCATGGAGCAACATCTCATATTGCCCCAGGCTTATTCAGTCAGATGGGAGCAAGTGTGATTGCCTTGAACAATAAGCCGGATGGAACAAATATTAACCTCAATTGCGGCTCATTGTATCCAGAGATGATTGGAGAGGCTATCAAAGGACAAAAGGGACAAAAGGGACAAAAAATTGATATAGGTTTTTGCTTTGATGGAGATGGTGATAGAATCGTCATTGTCGATGAAAATGGACAGATAATTGATGGTGATTTTATTATTATGGCCTGTGCAAAACATATGAAGGAAACGAAGAGGTTGAAAAATAATACGGTTGTGATTACCATTATGAGCAATATTGGTTTTCATATCGCCTGTAAAGAGGCAGGTATAACTGTACGAGAAACAAATGTAGGTGACCGATATGTATCAGAAGAGATGATTGCCTCTGGGGCAAATCTTGGCGGAGAACAGTCAGGGCATATTATCTTCTCTGACCATCATACCTCTGGAGACGGAATACTGACCGCTCTTTGCGTGCTTAAGCTGCTGAAAGAAACAAAACAGCCTGCCTCAAGCATGAGAAATGTCATGAGGAAATTTCCTCAAGTATTGTTAAATGTGCCTGTAAAAGCAAAACCGCCCCTTGAGGATCTGCCAGAGATACAAAAAGCCATACATGATGCAGCCGATATTCTTAAGGATTCAGGCAGGGTTTTAGTCAGATACTCTGGAACAGAGATGAGATGCAGGGTTATGATTGAGGGCGAGGATCATAAACAGATAACCGAATTAGCACAAAAGATTGCTCAAATAATATTAGCCGAGGAGGAAATATGATACCAGAGACAATTATCTGGCAGGAAGACTTTTTGCGATTGATTGACCAGACCAGATTACCCGAGGAGCTTGTATATCTCGATTGCAAGACACCTCATGATGTAGCTGCTGCTATTAAAAGACTGAGTGTGCGAGGTGCCCCGGCTATTGGTGTTGCTTCTGCCTATGGGGTAATCCTTGGGATGGATAACCTTGATGAAACCATTAACCTCCTTGCCAGTACCAGACCAACCGCAGTTAACCTGTTCTGGGCGCTGGAAAGGATGAAAAGGTGTATCAATCAGCATCAGGGAACAAGTGTCGAACAACTCCGGCAGATACTCATCAAAGAAGCCTGCCTTATTCATGAGGATGATAAAGAAAAATGCAGAAGGATTGGTAAGTTTGGAGCATCCCTTATCAAGGATGGTGATGGGATATTAACCCATTGCAATGCTGGTGCACTGGCAACCGGAGGGATAGGGACTGCCCTGGGGGTAATATATACCGCACTTGAGCAAGGGAAAAGGATACAGGTATATGCTGATGAAACAAGGCCATTGCTTCAGGGTGCCAGATTAACAGCCTGGGAACTCAAGGCAGCAGGTGCAGATGTTACCCTTATCTGTGACAATATGGCTGGCATAGTGATGAGAGAGGGACGCATCAATCTGATTATAGTCGGAGCAGACCGCATCGCAAGCAATGGGGATACTGCCAATAAGATTGGGACATACAGTGTTGCTGTTCTGGCAGAAAAGCATAACATCCCATTTTTCGTAGCTGCCCCAACCTCAACCATAGACATGACCCTTTCTGATGGCTCCATGATACCTATTGAGCAAAGGGCTCAAGAAGAAATAACCTGTGGATTTGGTCGGCAAACTGCCCCTGACAATATCAAGGTATATAACCCTGCCTTTGATGTCACACCACATGAGTTGATTAAGGGGATAATCACAGAAACAGGGATTGCTGAGGCACCGTATGAGAAGAGTTTAAAAGGGATGATGGGACTGCTGCCTCGTGATATTTAAAAGGGCACCAGAGCACCGTGAGAAACTAAGGGAAATTCGGAACAGCGACCGTTTAAATTCGTTTCTTGCTATCCTTGTCAGAATAAAAATGGTCGCTGTCCCAATTTTGCTCCAACATGATTCGTTAAAGAACCTGCTTATTTAAGTGTCCTGATGTACTACTTGCTTTATCGAATATTCAGATTAGTATAATTCGATGTTCAAGTTTTCAAACCTACGATAGTCAAAAATAGAT
>JASEHA010000089.1 GCA_030018795.1 bacterium | reverse complement strand
GATTGAGTGAAACTTTGTTTCACTCATCTATTTTTGACTGAAAGAATCGTAGGTTAAAAAACTTGTAACCGTTTACTTTCCCCCCTGGTTCAGCCCCAGCGGGGTGGAATATTTATAGACCTTTAGTCAAATAAATCAGCGTAGCTCCGTAGGAGCGATATGTTCTCAACAACATATGTCGCCCCTCTGGGGCTGAAAAGCTAACCGTACAGCTCGAAAATCTCCACTGAGGTAGGGGGAGTGAACGGTTACAAAAACTTGAACATCGAGGACAATTACTGATGGATTATATATTGACAATTGATAAAATTCTGGTATAATAGTTTAAGGAGCAGATAATTAATCATGAAAAAATCATTAAGAACCTCTATTCTGTCTATACGAAATACCTTAAACCCTGAGGAAAGGATGAAAAAAAGCAGGTTGATTGCAGGGAAGCTCTTTGGTCTTGAGGAATTCCATAAATCATCAAGTATCTTATTTTATGTTGCTGCCAGAAGTGAGGTGCAGACAGAGGGTATGATCAAACAGGCTATTAAACAGGGCAAAAGGGTTTTTGTACCTGTAGCTGATATTGAAAATAAGAGGCTGTTTGTCTCAGAGCTGTATGATTTTGATGTTGAGCTGGTAAAAGGGGCATATGGCATTATGGAGCCTATGAGAATTTACCAAAGATTTGTTCCACTTTCTGAGGTAGAGATGGTCATTGTTCCAGGGGTAGCCTTTGATATTAAGGGTTACAGGATAGGATATGGCGGCGGATATTATGATCGAATGCTTGAATCAATTCCTCAAAGGCATAAGGTATGCCTTGTTGGCGTGTGTTTTGAATGTCAGCTTATAGATTCTATTCCAGTTGAAAATCATGATATGGCTGTGGAAATAATTATTACTGAGGAACGAATAATTAATACTGAGAGATGAGGGAAAAGATGGAACAAGAATTAGTAATCGGGATTGATATCGGTGGAACAAAGATAGATGTTGGGCTAATAGAGCCTTCTGGCAAGATACTTGAGAGGATGCGTATTTGGACTAATGTTCATGAGGGTTTGAATGCAGTTGTCCAGAATATATATGATGCGATTGAGAAGGTAACAGCTGGGATTAAAACCTCTATCCGTGGAATCGGAATTGGTGCTCCGGGACAGGTGGATGTTAAGAATGGTATTGTCCTTTTTGCTCCGAACTTGAAATGGAAAGATGTAGAGATGAAAAGGATTATCCATGAAAGATACAGGTTGCCTGTAGAGATAGAAAATGATGCCAATTGCGGGGCATTGGCTGAGGCTAAGCTTGGGGCAGGCTCAAAGTCAAATAATCTTATCTGGATAACCGTTGGTACCGGGATTGGCGGCGGGATAATTATTGATGGTAATCTGATACAAGGGGCTAATTTTGCTGGCGGTGAAATAGGGCATATGACCATGAAAAAAAATGGGCCTGTATGTGGTTGTGGAAATAAGGGCTGCTTGGAAGCATTAGCTGCCGGACCAGCAATTATTCACCAGATAAGAAAGAAGATTAATTCTGGAACACAAACAACTATCTTAAAAGTAGTAGATAATGACCTGAATAGGATTACAGTAGAGATTGCAGCTAATGCAGCTGATGTGGGTGATAGCCTCAGTCTCAAGGTATTGAACAAAGCCGGCGAATATCTTGGCATAGGCGTAACAAATCTGGCTAATATTCTTAATCCAGAGGTAATTATCTTGGGTGGTGGTGTTATGGAAGTAGCAGGACATCATCTTTTGAAAATAATAAAGGATACGGTTCAAAATAGAGCACTTTCAGTGGCAAAAAATAACTTGAAGATAGAATTATCCAAACTTGGCAATGATGCAGGATTGATAGGAGCAAGCCTTTTGGTTCAGAGGTCAGCGTGATTATAGCTACAGGGTGACAGATTTACTCCTCTTGCTTTCCTGTGCTTTTCTGCCGTAGGCGTTCTGACTTCTCTCAAAAGCTAAAGCATTGGAGACTGACACCAGACACCTTACAGATATGGAGAAATCGAAAAAATGCAACAACAATTCATTCTTGGACTGATCATCCTGTTATCATTAATAACCACAACCGGCCTGCCCTGGCAGATATGCCACAAGATTGGTCAGCCATATCTGGTTAACCTTTTCATGGCTGTGGTTATCATCCTTATCCATCTCTGGGTTGGCAGGGGTGGTATCTTCTTTGTTGACAAAAGCAGGCTGTGGAAAAGGATGATCCCTGTTTGCGGGCTGCTCATCTGGTCAATCATTTGCAGTATTTTTATTCATCCACACGGATTCAGGATAGAGGATGGCTGGTTTTTTGCTGTCGGTTTGTGTTTCCTTCTTGATCAATCACCGTTGAAACAATTGTTGCAGAGGACAATCATCACCATGAGTCCCCTGTCAATCATATCCATCTATGGCTGGTTATGCCCATCAAGTGTTCTTACGGCCATGCTTGTCATTGCCTTTGCAATTACATTTTTCTCGCCTCTCTCGCCTATTCCGATAAATGGTGCAAGTAAAGGTACAGAGAAGGATGGAGAGGGGAAATATTCGTGCCTTTGTGTCTTTGTGGTAAAATATCTGCCCATAGTTGTCTCTTTCGCAGCAGTTATCATCATCTCTCTTCATTTTCTGATATTTGATCCTGGGGTAAAGAAGCAGGGGCGTATCCTCTTTGATATTGGGCATGGGGATACCAGTGGTCCACAGTGGGGCTATAACACAGATATTGATAAAAGTGCGGATGCTGGGCATGGCAGGCTGTTGGATTTTTTGAAGGCTTATGGATATAGGGCCCTGACCAGTGCCAAGCCACTGACACATGATGTTCTCAAGAAATATGATATCCTGCTTCTTGTCATGTCCTCTCATGCCTATACACGGCAGGAAATTAATAATATAAAAAAATTTGTGAGAGATGGCGGCGGATTGATGGTCATTGGGGATCATACTAATGTAGATGATGTCATGGCTTCCTTGAACCCTGTTCTTGAAGGGTTTAATGTTGGGTTGAAATTTGATATTGTTCGGGTCGATAAAAGCATTAAGGCAAATATCTTTACTGCTCATTGTCCCATGTTTCAGGGTGTTAATCCTGCCAGAGAGGTAGCCATAGGCAATGGTGCTTCCTTAAGCGTTTCTTTGCCGGCAATACCCATCTTAAATGTTGGATATGGAGCATTTTCAGATATTGGCGATCTGAAAACCGGACCAGATCAGGCATATCTTGGTAACGGTATCCTGGATAAGGGTGAAAAGGTTGGCGATCATATTATCGCTGCCTCCAGTAAGTATGGTAAGGGCCGGCTGATTGTTTTTGGTGATTCAAGCTATTTCCAGAACCTTGCCCTGTATCGCAACTATAAATTTTGCTATCAGTGTTTTGACTGGCTTAATCGAATGAATTTATCACACAGGGATGCATGGTTCATCTTTTCTACATTTTTCACGGGTTTCTCAATTTTCGCAATCCTGCTTTTGCTGCCTGTTGCTATGATCATCTATGGACAGGGTATCCAGAGAAGAATTGGATATGGAATCATCCCGGCAATAATTATTGCCCAATGTATAGCCTTTGTGGTCAATAATCAGAGCTATCCCGCTCTTGATCATAAAAAGCTTGGGCAACGGGTGCTGTTTGACTTTAGCCATTATCCGCAGCATAGAACATACTGGGAGGATTCAGATAATTACCCTACCTCATTGGATTCACTTGTGCATCAGACACTTCGAGTGGGGCTGCACCCATCCTTAAAATACAAGGGCAGGCTGAGTGCTCAAGAATTAAAGGGATATGACGCTCTGGTTGTATCATCTCCAAACCTTCCATACACCAGGCAAGAGGTGCAGGATATACAACAATGGGTGTCCCATGGCGGCGGGCTTCTGGTTCTTGAGGGAGCAAGGAAAGAGACAATCATCAATGACTTGCTTAAACCATTCAAGATTCAATTGGAAGATAAGCCGCTGGGAACATATTATTGCCAAAAGGATACAGATGGCAATGATTTTAAGATACCTATGAGCTTTACTACCCAAAGATTCATCAAGCATCCAATTACTCAAGGGATAGATAGCATCTGGTTTATGACCCCTGTAGTTGTTAAAGGGGGGATTCCTATTGCCCATGTGTATGATTATCCGACTATGGCCTATAAAAAATACGATGCTGGCAGGGTAGTAGTAGTTGGGGATAACCTTTTCTTTGCCAACTATATTTCTGAGGGTGAAAAGGGGATTGTTGATTATGACAAGGTTTACTTGAATTGGAATGTGATGAGATGGCTGACAGGGATAAGCAGTTAGCTGGCAGTATTTTAGCTGTCAGCTAAATACTTAACTGGCAAGGAGACAATAATGTATCGTCTAATATTAAAACTAATCGGCTCATGGCTCATGGTGGTTTGTTGGTGGAATTTGCACCTTTTGGATGACTTCCAGCCATATCAGGCTGTGATAATTCAATCGTTGTGGTGGCTCTTTCCATTGGCCATATTGTTTCTGGTGATAAGCACCTGGCAGAAGCATAGTATTAAGGATGAGGGACAAAAACCAGAAAAGCCAGCGGGGTTCAGAAATTCAAAACTCAAATGGATTTGCCAACCTATATCCCTGATACTGACCATATCTATTGCATTGCTGCTTGTCTCAGCGTGTATCTCATTGACTGCTGGCTATCCGACATTTTGTTCCTCATTTCTTGGGCATCAGGTATCATTTATCTTGAACCTATTTGGATTTAATAGTGGGGTAAATGAGACAGCAGTACTGCTTGATGGGAAAACGGTGCTGATTGACCCTATAAAGGCTGGGCTATGGCAAATACTGGCGTTTATGCTTGTCTTCTCAGGACTGGCTTTTTTCACTACCAAGAGATTATCGTTGATAATTATTGGCTTTGTCTGCCATTATCTATATCTCATAGCCTATGCTGCATGGATGGTGGTTTTTATCCCGAAGGAGATGCTGCCAGGCATGGAAATATTTGATGTCTTTTGGGGGATAAAGATGTGGCTGAGATTCCTGCCTATCTTGCCCTTGTGGTTCTGGCTTATGCATGCCTCAAAATTCAGAATCCAGAAGTCGGAAGTCGAAAGCCCACATTCTGCATTTCGCATTCCGCATTTTCCGCATTTCATCAAATTCAGCTTTTCTCGCCTTTCTCTCCTTCCTCTCCTTCTCATCCTTTTAGCCTTTTCCACCAGTATGAGCTGCTTCTTTTTTGGCTTCAGCAAGGAAAAGGAAAGAGAAGAAACCGTTATCCTGATAGATGAGATACACTCAAGATGGGAGTCAACCCTGAAGGAGTTTAACCGTCAGGAGTTTGGGATGATGGCAGAAAACAATTACCATATGTTCCTTGAATATATCTCCCATTTTCATAAAACCTATGTGGTTACAGATGATAACCAGAAATCGTCTGTCAAGGGGGTAATTACCCTGCACGAGAAGGTATTGAGCAAGAGGCTGTTTGATTCCTTGCATGGCAAGAGAGTCATTCTTATCCTTAAATGCTTTACCAGATATCCATGTGATGAAGAAGTAAACACAATCGTTGATTTTGTCAAAAGTGGTGGGAATATCTTATTTATTGGTGATCATACGGATGTATTCTTTATGGATACCTATATAAATAAGGTTTCTAAACGGTTTGGGATAGAGTTTATGACCAATGCAGTCTACGTGGCTACAGGCGACTGGCCGGTGACAGATAAGAGGAACATGAGGTATCACCCTGTTACCCAATACATGGACAGGTTTGTTTGGGCAACCAGCGATGTTTTGAGACTTTCTGGGAATGCGTTCCCATTGATATTCTCGCCACTTGCTTCTTATACAGATCAAGCAAACTATTTTAATAACTATTTCTTTGGTGATACCATGTTTAGACCAGAAAACTCCATGGGCATACATGCCATCATGGCTGCAGCTGAGTATGGACAGGGAAAGGTAGTCGCCTGGTCAGACTCTACCTGTTTTAACAATGAGATAATGTTTACCGTTGACAAGCGTGGTCTTTTGTCCGGGATATTTAGCTGGTTTTCGCATTCTAAATATATCAATCCATTCCCAGCAGTGGCAGTTGTCGTCTTAATAATATTGGTCTGGTATCTTCTGTATCTTCTGTATCTTCTGCGGTTTAGGATTAGCCTTAGCTGGCTGCTGTTGTTGTGGTTGATTCTTGGGGTATTAGCTGGCTGGATGTTATCCATTGGGCTGAATAATATCCTCTATCCTCCTCAAAAGCCACAGATACCACTTCCGGCTAAGATATTGTTCGATGAATCCCATAAACCGGTAAATCCACTGACCATGGGGAATATGGACCAGATGCTGGGAGAAGATAGCTATGAGAGATTTTTTTATCACCTGGGCAGGTGCAAATATTATCCAGAGATAAATTATCGCTATCGGCTTACGAAAGAAAGGCTAATAAATACCACTGCCTTGGATACAGCATCTCTGGCAGGTACTGTCTCCTGCCTGATTATCACTACTCCCAGGTCAGGCTTTTCCAAAAAAGAGAGAGAAGATATAGCTGCTTTTGTCAAGGATGGCAATGGTCTTCTCTTGATTGAGGGTGCCGGATTTGATAAAACCACCATAAATCAGGTAGCTGCATGTTTTGGATTGCATTTCAGGCGAGAGCCTCATACCCTGACATTGGATAATACCTTTCTTGTTAATCCTACCTTTATAGAGGGTGGCAAAACATTGCTTGTTCATCAAGATATTCCTATCATCTCCTATGTGAAACATGGGAAGGGATTGGTGCTTGCTATTGGTGATTCTGGAATGTTTTCCAATAAAGGGAGCGGATTGTATACAGAATGGGTTGTCTGGATGATGAATGATATGATTGAATTACTTGGTAAAGGGGATGAAAAAGCATTGGTCAGGCTTGACTGGCAGATGCTGGGAAGGTGATACTATGGCACCAGTCACCAGAGCATCAGTAAAGAATTTAACTAGTGTCGTGTCAACCCTTCAGTGTCGCATAAGAGATGATATAATTGTAGGATGGGTGCTAACCCATCTACCTCATCTATCCGACAATTGAGAGTTGACACGACAATAGTGTCATGTCAATCTTAATCTGTCGCATAATCATTGTAGGAACAACTCTCGTGGTTGTCCATCGTTAGATTTACACAGGGCAGGAGCAAGACCAATCAGGGCGGGGAAACCCCGCCCCTACTATACGACAATTGATGGTTGACACGACACTGGTGCACTGGTGTCTGGTGCTCTGGTGCACTGGTGTTCTGATGTTTTTGTCATGGTACTGATTTGATTATTAAGGCAGGTGATTAGTAGATTATGTCTATAACTGAAAAAGCAAAACAAATAAAGATATTGATATTGGATGTAGATGGGGTATTGACCGATGGCGGGATTATTATCGATGCTGAGGGTAAAGAGACCAAGGTGTTCAATGTTTATGATGGGGCAGGGATTGAATTGGCACACAGGGGAGGATTATTGACCGCTATTATCTCTGGCAGATACTCTCAACCAGTAGAGTATCGTGCTAAAGAATTGAGGATTAATAAAGTGTATCAGAATGTGGCAAATAAGGTTGAGGTTTTTAACCAATTGATAGCCGAATATGGCATTATTCCAGAACAAACGGCTTATATTGGTGATGATATATTCGATATCCCACTTCTTAAGCTATCAGGACTATCCTTTGCACCGGCGACCGCACGGCATGAGGTAAAAAAAATTGTTGATTTTGTAACCAAAAGTGACGGCGGCAAGGGTGCAGTACGAGAAATAGTTGAGATTATTCTGAAAGCACAGGGGAAGTGGAGATAGACAGCAGGCAGATTTTACTATCTTTATCTCACGTCTCACGCAGAGACAGATGAGATTCGCAAAAGGAATTATTCTTAATCCATATTTCTCCTTTTGCCGTTCTCAGCGTCTCTGCGTGAACCATACGGCTACTACAAGTAACACTCGATGTTCAAGTTTTTTAACCTACGATTCTTTCAGTCAAAAATAGATGAGTG
>JASEHA010000088.1 GCA_030018795.1 bacterium | reverse complement strand
CCTCCTTTTCTTACACTTCGTTAAAGAATCACAGATTATGACCGACTAAAGTATAACTAAATGGTGATTAGATGCTAACCATAACCACACAAGGACCTGAACAAACAAGGGCTATAGGGAAACGGCTTGGACGTATGCTCCATGAAGGGAGTATCATTGCCTTAATTGGTGGACTTGGGGCAGGCAAGACGGTTATTACCCAGGGAATAGCCAATGGTCTTGAAATAGATGAGGATATTACCAGCCCTACCTTCTTGATTGTCAAAGAATATGCCAATGGACGGCTGCCATTGTATCATTTTGACCTTTATCGCTTTGATACCCCCAGCCAATTAGATTTTTTCAGCATAGATGAATATCTGTTTGGAAATGGTGTTTGTGTTATCGAATGGGCCGAAAGGATTGAGCATATGCTCCCATCTGAACACATGAGAATAGATATCCAATGGGTGAAAGAAAACCAACGGCAGATAAATCTAATCTCAAAGGGAGAAAGCTCTTCTGGCAGTAATAATTATCAAAAGATAATAAAATCGATGCAAGGATGATAACTGTGAAAAACGTGAAAAATTCAATTGTTGTAATCCCAACCTATAATGAAAAAGAAAATATACAATCCTTAATTGAACAGATAATGGGATTAGGGATGCAGATAAAGGTGCTGGTAGTTGACGATGCCTCACCAGATGGGACTGGTGAGACAGTGGATCAGATTGGGAATAAGTATCCAGGACAGGTATTCTGTCTCCATCGTCCTGGGAAATGTGGTTTTGCCTCAGCCTATATCGATGGGTTCAAAAAAGCATTATCCATGCCTGATATAGAATATATCTTTAGCATGGATGCAGATTTTTCTCACAATCCATCCTCTCTGCCTAAAATATTAGAAGTTCTTAATCAAGCAGATGTAGTTGTTGGTTCAAGATATATGAATGGTACGGTAAGTGTTGTCAATTGGCCCATCAAACGGCTTATCCTTTCAAGAGCAGCCAATCTCTATGCTCAAGTAATTACAGGTTTAATGGTTTCAGATTGCACCTCTGGTTTTATCGGATATAGAAGAAGGGTTTTAGAAACAATAAACCTTGACAAAATAGTTTCTGATGGGTATTCCTTTCTTATCGAGCTGAAGTATCGGGCACAAAAGACAGGTTTCCGCCTTTCAGAGGTGCCAATCATCTTTGAAGAAAGGAGATTGGGCCAATCAAAGATGTCAAAAAGGATAATCTTTGAAGCAATCTTTGTTGTCTGGCAAATCAGGTTGAGCAAAAGAGCACCAGTGCACCAGTAAAGAATTTGACTAATACTCTGGTGACTGGTGCTCTGGCACCCGGTGCCCGGCCTATCTGACAAACATCTTGCCTGGCAACTGCCTAACAATCCCTTTTAGTTCAAGCTGAAGTAATATTGAGGCTATTTGTCCGGCACTCATGCCAGAGTTGTATATAAAATAATCAATATGTTGTGGCTCATCCTGCATCAATGAATATACCTTTTTCTCCGCATCATCAATAATCTCTATATCCTTTTTTACCTCTGGAGCAGGCGGCTGTTTCAATGTTTGTACCAGCAAGCCAATCTCTTCGATGATATCCTCGACACAGGTTATTAATTTTGCCCCCTCTTTAATCAGATGATGATTGCCAGCACTTAATCTGCTGTCAATACCACCGGGAACAGCAAAAACCTCTCTTCCCTGTTCAATAGCATAGTTAGTGGTAATAAGTGCCCCGCTTCGAATAGATGCCTCTATAACCACTGTCCCAAGGCTTAACCCACTGATGATTCGATTTCGCCTGGGGAAATTAAAGCTTTCTGGTGTAGTCCCCATGGGGAACTCACTTACCACTGCCCCATGCTGAACAATCTGCTCAAAAAGCCCTTTATTTTCAGGCGGATAGACAATATCCACCCCACAGCCAAGGACAGCTACGGTTCTGCCCTTTGCTGAAATAGCACCAAGATGACTGGCTGTATCAATCCCTCGAGCCAAACCGCTTACAACCGTAAGCCCATATCTTACTAAATCCTGAGCAAACCTGTCTGCCATCTTTCTTCCATAAGAGCTGGCTGACCTTGTGCCAACTAAGGAGATAGAAAGCCGGTCATCCTCCTTAAGACATCCCCTAACATATAATACTGGCGGTGCAGCCCAGATAGATTTTAGATTCAAGGGATACTCTTCATCCTCAAGGGTAATAACCCTTGCCTTAGCTGCTTCAATCTTTTTCAACTCCTCATCTATGCAAACCTGTCCTCTTTTTTCAACAATTGCCTGAGCTATCTTTTCTCCAATACCATTTACACGAGTAATCTCTGCTACAGAGGCAGTGAGAATATCCTCGACATTCCCAAAATGGCTTAACAGCATCTGAAATCGTACTGGACCAATATCCGGGATCATATTCAAGGTTAGGTAATGAATCGTCTTTTTTTCCATTTTTGCAACTCTTTTGGCAGGTGATAAAAGTGATAGGAATCGGTCATGACCATTTCCTGCTTATTTTTGAGACTGAGCCTGAGACTTCAATTTTATCCATCTGGCACCCATCTTGAACCAGTTTTCCAGCTCAAACTTAATAGCCCTGACACCGGCTATCTTTTTTATATTTCGTTCTATCCTCTTTACCTTTTCAACCTCAACTATTGCCCTTTTTTCAAAGTAATCCGCTTCATCTGGATTGACAAAAATATCCAGCTGAAAATTGAGTTTGCCCTTGATATAAACCACACCACTGATGGTACTAAAATCTATCTGCTTTGTGTCCACCCAATTTTTAACCAATTCAGTTTCTACCCGTACATTAATTGTCCAATCATCAACCATTAGTCAGCTCCTTTCCATGTAGGTGTTCAGGCTGAAGGCTGTTAGGCAGGAAGGATTTTTCCCTTCGACCTTCAGTCTTCAGCCTAAACCACTTACGTATTCCCTACATCCTCCCGCGATACACATCAATAGACCCTTTAACCTGTTCCAATATATGCATAATCTCTGCCAGATGTTCCTTATTTCGAATAAGAACAACAAAACCGCACTTAGCAATCCCTTTATCCACTACCTTTGCCCATGCTTCATTAATGGTAATCTTTGTTGCGGCAAGGGTTGAAAGCATATCTTTCAATAGATTATTCCGATCAAACGCCCTGACAATGATACCTGCCTCATAGGTGCCTGTTTTATCATCACCCCAGGCAGCATCTACTATCCGCGACTGTCCACTGGCAACAGATGCCAGATTGCGGCAATCCTTTCGATGGATGGTTATTCCGCCCTTGGCTACATATCCGGCTATCTCATCCCCTGGTATAGGACCACAGCACTTAGCCAGATTAAAGGCAATATCAGTAATCCCGGAGATCATTACCTTGCCTGCAGACGTTTTTTTTGGTTTTTGGGATGGCTGCTCCTGCTGTTTCGGTTTAATATCCTTTTGCAGATGCTCTTTTTGCTGCTCCTCCTCATGGGCTTTTAACCAGTTTCGTATCTTACTTCTCGCCTTAGGTGTTCTAACAATCCTTATCCATGACTGGGTAGGATGTGCCTTGATGGATGTAATTATCTCAACAATATCCCCATTTTCTAACTTGTAATCAAGCGGCACCATTCTGCCACCAATCTTTGCTCCAAAACAATGATCCCCGATATTGGAATGGATACTATAGGCATAATCAATTGGAACAGCCCCCTTGGGCAGTATCTTTATCTGTCCCTTAGGGGTAAAGATAAATACCTCATCTGAAAACAAATCCTGTTTTAACCCTTCCATAAATTCTTTAGGATCGGTTAATTCCCGCTGCCATTCAATCAATCTTTTCAGCCAGGCAAACTTTGAATCATATCTTTCATCATGCTTTGTTTTTTCCTTATAATGCCAATGAGCCGCAATCCCTTCTGTAGCAATAACATCCATATCCTTAGTTCTTATCTGGACCTCCATGGGGTTGCCATCAGGGCCAATGACTGCGGTATGAATAGATTGATACATATTTGACTTTGGGGTGCTGATATAATCCTTAACCCGTCCAGGGATAGACTGCCATTTATTATGGACTATCCCCATGGCATTATAACAATCTACCTGTTTATCCGTAACGATTCTGATCCCGGTCAGGTCATATATCTCATTAAAAGACTTATGCCTCAGGTTCATCTTTTGATAAATACTATAAAGGTGTTTTGGTCTGCTTATAATACTGGCAGAAATCCCTTCCTTATCAAATTCTTCAGTTAATATCTCCCTTACCTTTTCTGAATACATCTCCCTTTCTTTTCGTTTAGATGCTACCATCCTGGCTATCTCATGGTACAAATCAGGATACAAATAGCTAAAGGACAGGTCTTCCAACTCCCATTTGATTCGTCCCATTCCAATCCTATGAGCCAAAGGGGCATATATTTCCAATGTTTCAAGGGCAGTCTGTCTCTGGGCATCAGGAGAAAGATAGCCAAGTGTCCGCATATTGTGCAAGCGATCAGCCAATTTTATAAGAATTACTCTAATATCCTTAGCTGTAGCAATCAACATCTTGCGCAGGTTTTCAGCCTTATTCTCATGCTTGCTATGCTGATGAACCCAGGCAATCTTAGAGACACCCTCTACCAAAAGGGCAATCTCATCACCAAATTGTTCTTTTATGTTTGAGATAGCAACAGTTGTATCTTCTACAACATCATGAAGAATGGCAGCCGCTATGGTTACTACATCCATCTTAAACTCTGTCAGAATGCTTGCTGTCTCAAGGGGATGAATAATGAATGGTTCGCCGGAAAGCCTCTTCTGACCCTGATGGGCAAGGCTTGCCACCTGATAAGCCTTTTTTATTAATTCTATATCAGCAGATGGGGCATAAGAGAGCACTTGATCTATTATTTTGTCTATTTTGTCTATATCCAACGCTGGCATACTCATCTATCACTTACCTCTTACAAACAGGTAAGTGGTAAATGGTAAGTAGCAACAAATACCTCTTTTACCATCTACCACCTACCTGCGTTCGCACACTCCCCCACCCTTCTACTTCTTAGACAGAACTTTTATCACTTTTTTTGCCATCAACTTATCCCATTCAATCAAGATAGGGCTGGCAACAAATATAGAGGAATATGTGCCGATAACTACCCCAAGCATCAGTATCCAGCAAAAATCAAAGGTAACCTGTGAACCCTTAATAAGCAGGGCAGCCAAAACAATAAGAACGGTTAAGGATGTAACAAAAGTTCTGCTTAAGACCTCATTTATGCTTGAATTAATGATTACATCATAGGCTTCCTTGCGACGAAGCCTTAAGTTTTCCCTGATACGGTCAAAAACAACCACAGTATCTGTCAGAGAATAACCAGCAAGGGTTAGGAGAGCAGTAATAAGCAAGAGGTTAACCTCTCGATTGCATACCCAGTATATACCGGTTGCAGCCAGAACATCATGGGCAGTAGCTACAGCAGCACCTACCCCAAACCTGGGTTGTTTGAAACGAACAGTAATATAAAGCATGAGAGCGATAATTGCCCAGAAAACTGCCCATAATGCCTTGCCTTTTAACTCTGCCCCAATCTTTGGGCCTACCTCTTCAGTACGTTCTATCTTGAATGGATTTTTCGTACCAAAGCTTTCCTTAAATATATCACCTATCTTTGTGGTTAGATTCCCTATGTCTAATCTTCTTGTTCGGATAAGGATGCGTTTATCCTCTCCAATCTCCTGAAGTTCAACATCATGCATATCCTTAGCAGCTAATATTCCTCGAATCTCAGACAGTTCAACAGGCTTGTCAAACCTTATTTCTACCAGTGTCCCCCCGGCAAAATCAACCCCCAGATTGGCATTACCAAGCCCTATCTGGATAATGGCAATTATCCCCAGCAGGCTTAAAATACCTGAAACAACAAATGCTATATATCTCTTGCCCACAAAATCTATCTTCGAATTTTTGATTAATTCCATCATTTTCTTTTATCTCCTTCATTGTATAAGCTACATACCTGCTTTTCATTACTTGCACCTTCTAAATACTCAAGGTTGTATATTCCTTTCGTAAATCAAAGATTACCTTAGTAATAACCATAGCCGTAAACAAACTGATGATAATACCAATAGAAAGTGTTACGGCAAACCCTTTAATCGGACCTGTGCCAAAGACAAACAATATCCATGCAGTAATCAGTGTCGTCACATGTGAGTCAACCACTGTCCAGAATGCCTTTTTATACCCAGCATCAATTGCTGCCTTAATAGTCTTTCCGCCTCGCAATTCCTCTCTTATTCGTTCAAAGATAAGCACATTTGAATCAACTGACATACCAATGGTCAGGATGATACCAGCAATACCCGGAATGGTAAGTGTCCCTGAAACAGCTATCATAGCACCCATCATCATCAAGATATTACCCAGCAGGCCAATATCAGCTATGATACCTGAAAGCTTATAATAAACAGCCATAAAGAGGACAACCAGGATAAGCCCCATGATAGAGGCAACCACACCCTTATTAATAGAATCTCTTCCAAGCGATGGGCCAACCATTCTATTCTCAATAATCTTGATTGGGGCAGGCAAAGCACCAGCTCGCAGGACAATTGCCAGATCCTTTGCCTCCTGAAGGCTGAAATTGCCTTCAACAATAGCATTACCACCATCTATCTTTGTCCTTATCACCGGAGCTGACCTTACCTTTCCATCCAGCACAATAGCCAGCTTTTCACCAACATGTCCACCGGTTGCTCTGGCAAATTTCCTGGCACCAGTCTTATTAAACTGTAAGGCGACAACCATTCGACGACTCATCCCGCCACTATTCTGATTGCTGTCAACATAGGCATTGGTTAGATACTCTCCAGTTACCTCAGGCTCTTTTTTTACCAAAAATTGATTATTTTCATTGTCATAGAGTATTTCATACCCATCTGGAACATCCCCATCCTTAGCTGCTTCCAGCCTTGCATCATCTACCAGCCTGAATTCAAGCAGAGCTGTTTTGCCAATAAGCTCAAAGGCTCTTTGCGGATCCTTCAGCCCTGGCAACTGGACGACAATCCTGTTTTCACCCTGCCGCTGAATCACTGGCTCAGAAACACCAAACTTATCCACTCGGTTGCGAATGATCTCAAGTGCCTGGTCAACAACATTTTTCTTGCTCTCTTTCCCTTGATCCTCTTTATCCTTTTCAGTCAGCTTTGGCATTTCAACCTCTAAAACAAGATGCATGCCGCCCCTTAAATCCAATCCAAGCTTTATTACCTTATTTGCAATCTTTGCCTTTTTTGTTAATTTTTCCCTTTCTTCTGTAGAGACTGTTGACCATTTTTTTAACACATCTCTATCTTCTATGGGCAGTTTACACCATGGCTCAATATCTTTTTGTTCTGCCTTAGGCATAGACAACCACAGGCTGGAAGTCTTTCTTGCCTCATCAGTAAACTGGCTTAAAACGAGCATCTTTTTCTTCTTTTCCTTTGAGAGGACACAAAGTTCAGACAGTCTGTCCTTTGCAGATGTTGACAGGGTATTCCACGCAGAGACCATATCCCTTTCCGATTGAGCCATATTGCACCATTGAAATGTCGGCAAAAGATAATAAATAGACAAACCAGATACAATCAAGATGAATGATATATTCCATCGCATATTTCTTCGCATTATTAAAGCCCCCTTAAATTTTTTGTAAGCGTTCAGCATCCATCTCATCCTTCACGACTGCTGATAGCTTACATCATGATAGCCAAACATTTTTGTATTATTATACCAGTTATAATCGCATATGTCAAATAAAAAATCACCTATGATAAATAGTTTTTCCTAAGTTCTTGAATTGCAACAAAATGGAATTGAGACTGCTAAAATCTACAGCTAATACTCGATGTTCAAGTTTTTGCTGGTGACCAGGGCAAGGAGTCGAAAAGGCGAAAAAAGTGGGATTCGAGATTCGATGGGAAACTGATTGCGACGGGTAGGAAGGTCACCAGAGCACCAGTTAACTGGTGCTCTGGTGACTGGACTGATTGCAACGTCTTTCATGTCTCTTATTGTGT
>JASEHA010000087.1 GCA_030018795.1 bacterium | reverse complement strand
TTGATCAAGCCCAAATTGCTTTTTTAGAGCAGCTACAGTCTCTGGCTTTATCTCAGGGTTCATCAATAATTTTGTACAATAATCTCCGGGTGCAAGCTGGATAATGAAAAAACCAATAAGTGTAATCCCAATCAAGAGAGGGATAAGATGCAATAATCGTTTAATAATATATGATTTCATTTCTGTTCCTCACAAGCTCAATCATTCAAAGTATATCACATGTTAAGATAATGTGTCAAGGATTTGTTTGAAAACTCCTTGACATCCATATTGTTCCATGCTATAATCTCAACATCTGGAGGTTAATATGAAATATGTTGTTGTGATTGGGATTGAGGTTCATATTCAGCTTAAGACAGGAACAAAGATATTCTGTGGATGCGATACTGGTTTTGGAGCAGAACCAAATACCCTTGTTTGTCCTGTTTGTCTTGGCTTTCCCGGTGTTTTGCCGGTATTAAACCAGAGGGTTGTAGAGTATGCTATTCTGGCCAGCCTTGCTCTGAATTGTAAGATTACCCCACTTTCCAGATTTCATCGGAAAAATTATTTTTATCCTGACCTGCCCAAGGCATATCAAATCTCTCAGTATGATGAGCCATTGGCTGTTAATGGATACATCGATATATTTAATGGGAAAGGCGAAAAAGACGAAAAAGACGAAAAGAAAATACGAATAACACGGGCACACCTTGAAGAGGATGCAGGTAAACTTATCCATTCTGGCGAGGGGATAAGCCTTGTAGACTATAACCGTACCGGGGTACCATTGCTTGAGATTGTCAGTCAGCCAGATATTTCTACCCCTCAAGAGGCGTATGATTATCTGACAGCCCTGAAGGCAATCATAAAATACACCGGTGTTTCTGATTGTAATATGGAAGAAGGCTCACTCAGGTGTGATGCAAACATCTCCATCAAGCCTGCGGGTGATATAGCCCTTGGCACAAAGGCAGAGATTAAAAACCTGAACTCCTTCCGAGCTGTGGAAAAGGCATTAACCTATGAGATCCAAAGACAGACTAAATTGGTTGATTCTGGTGGCAGTGTCGTTCAGGAAACAAGATTGTGGGATGAAAAAAAACAGATAACCTCTTCCATGCGTTCAAAAGAAGAGGCACATGACTATCGATACTTCCCGGATCCTGACCTGATGCCAATACAAATCAGTCAGGAGTATGTCCAGAGCATCCAGGAAACTATCCCTGAATTACCGCAGACAAAGGCAAAAAGATTTGTCAGCCAATATAGCCTTCCAGAATATGATGTCCATATCCTTGTGGCAGATAAGTATCTGGCTGATTTTTATGAGAAAACCGTTCATTTGCTTGCTAACCCCAAGATGGTTAGTAATTGGATAATAACCGAGCTGCTCTGTCTCCTTGGTGAGGCAAGGATAGGGATTAATGATTGTCAGGTAACACCAGAGCACCTTTCCAAAATATTGCAAATGATAGAAATTGGCACCATATCTGGTAAGATTGGGAAAGATGTCCTGCTTGAGGTTTTCAAGACTGGAATGCCACCAGAGCAAATCGTGAAGGAAAAGGGGCTTGTCCAGATCACAGATACCAATGAATTGGAGTCCATGATAGATAAGATTCTACAAGAAAATCCAAAGGCAGTAGAGCAATATCGGGAAGGCAAAAAACAAGCCCTGGGCTTTTTTGTTGGACAGGTGATGAGAATGACCTCTGGTAAGGCTCAGCCTGAAATGGTAAATAAAATCCTGCAAAAACGTCTTGAGTAATCTGGCAGGATTGCCGATATAATAGTGTAAGCTTCGATGGAGTAACCAGTCAGACAACGATAAGATATCAGCACAATTTCATTTAGCTAAAGGAATGCCAATGACAAACAAAAATCTTCTTTTACCAAGAATTAGTCTCCTATCCCTCATCATATTCACCCCCTCTCTACTCCATGCAGAAAGTTCCTGCATGTATTCATCCATTCCCCCTCTTTCTATGATAAAGGTTTCACCTGATAATGTAAAAGGGATTCACATTACCTCATCAGTAGCCTCTAATCTTGAGCTATTCAAGCAATGCTTAGCCTTAACCGATCGTACAGAACTAAATGCTATGGTTATCGATATTAAGGAAACAGATGGAATTATTGCTTACAGGGCTGATATTCCATTGGCCAGAGAGATAGGGGCAATAAAACCCATGCTGGATATTGATGAAATTGTTAGATTATGCAATCAGCATCGATTGTATAAGATAGCCAGGATCTGTGTCTTTAAGGATAACCTTCTGGCAAAAAAAAGACCAGACATGGCCATAGTTGATAAAAATGGTCAAATATGGTCTGATTTTAAGGGATGCTGCTGGGCAAATCCTTATGTTCACGATGTCTGGGAGTATAATTTTAATCTGGCTAAGGATATTATTGCTCATGGGTTTGATGAGGTTCAATTTGATTACTTGAGATTTCCGACAGACGGCCAGATTAGTAACTGCTGGTATGGGGCAGAACGAAATAATAAGACAGCTCGAGCGGCTATCAGTGATTTTGTCAGGTTTTGTAAGCAGGGGTTAGGAGCAAAGGGTTATATTTCGGTTGATATATTTGGGTTAAGCATAGATAGGGACCTGGGGATTGGGCAGGACTTTATAGAGATTGCCAAATATGCTGACTTTATCTCCCCAATGGTGTACCCTTCTCACTATTATCGTGGGGAATATGGGCTTATGGACCCGGATGCCATGCCCTATGATGTAATAAATTTTAGCACCAGGATTGCCATGAGTAAGCTTGAGGGAACAAATTGTAAGCTTAGAAGCTGGCTTCAGGATTTTAGCCTGAAACATTCATATGGTCCTGTAGAGGTTCAGCTTCAGATTAAGGCATTGTCTCAACATGGCTGTAATAGCTGGCTGCTCTGGAATCCATTCTGTAAGTATACCGAAGAGGCACTAATACCTGAGGACAATACAGATGGTAAAGATAATAAGGGTAATTTCTATATCCCATTCCCATTAGAACAAGAGCTGATTAAGAATGAACCCTTGAAACTGGCTGGTCTGTCTACGGTTTCATCCATGCTGACAGAGAGATGTTCAAGTGGTTATGATTATTGGGCAGATAGATGATGGAAAATAGAATCCAGAAGTCAGAATCCAGAATTGCAGCAAACTGCTCAAGCTGGAAGCTTGAGTTACTCTGGATTCTGACTTCTGGATTTTTTATCAACATCTACAAGGAAATAGTAAAATGATTACTATCATTGATTATGGGGTAGGTAACCTTCGTTCTGTCCAGAAGGGTTTTGAACGGATAGGGTTTGAGGCAATAATTAGCAATAAGCCAGAGGTTATTGCTACTGCATCATCTGTGGTGTTACCAGGGGTTGGTGCCTTTAGCAATGCGATGGATAATCTTAGACAACTTGGACTTATTGAGGTTATCCATTCAAGCATCGCTTCTGGTAAGCCATTTTTGGGAATATGTCTTGGCTTGCAGCTGCTTTTTACTGAAAGTGAAGAGTTCGGGCATTGTCAGGGGCTTGATATCATCAAGGGAAGGGTAGTAAAATTTCAAGAGACAGAGCTTAAGATCCCTCATATGGGCTGGAATCAGTTGAATATAAAGAAAAGATCGCCAATATTGCAGGATATCCCAGACAAAACCTTTACCTATTTTGTCCATTCCTATTTCGTAATCCCTGAAGACACGGGGGTTATTTCCACAACAACAGCTTATGGTGTAGAGTTTGTCTCTTCTATCTGGAAGGACAATCTTTATGCTGTCCAGTTCCATCCAGAAAAAAGCCAATCCCAGGGGTTAGCCATGCTAAAGACATTTGCCTCTCTTGGGACAGGGCTACAATCCGACCCCGCAGTCACGCAAGAATTGTCCGGTATATGAATCCTTATTTTTTGCCACCTCTTCAGGCGTACCAACAACCACTACCTGTCCACCCTCATCCCCGCCCTCTGGTCCAAGGTCAATGATGTAATCAGCGGTTTTAATCACATCCAGATTATGTTCGATAATAAGCACTGTATTGCCGGCATCCCTGAGCCTTAAAAGGACATCCAATAGCAGATGAATATCCGCAAAATGAAGACCAGTGGTTGGTTCATCAAGCAGGTATAATGTTTTGCCTGTGGATCGTTTGCTCAATTCTGCAGAGAGCTTTATCCTTTGAGCCTCTCCACCAGAGAGGGTAGTTGCTGACTGTCCAAGCTTAATATACGAAAGACCAACGTCCATCAAGGTTTGCAGCTTGTTATGCAAGGAGGGAATAGCCTTAAAAAAATTCCAGGCCTCTTCCACAGTCATATCAAGGACATCGGCAATGCTTTTACCCTTATACCATACCTCCAATGTTTCCTTATTGTATCTTTTCCCCTTACACACCTCGCAAGGGACATAAACATCCGGTAAAAAATGCATCTCTATCTTGATTATTCCATCCCCCTGACAAGCCTCACACCTGCCCCCTTTAACATTAAAACTAAACCTTCCTGGGGAATACCCCTTCATCTTTGCTTCAGGCAATAGCGAAAAGAGCTCCCGAATATAGGTAAATGCTCCAGTATAGGTAGCCGGATTGGATCTTGGCGTCCTTCCAATAGGAGATTGATCAATGTTTATTACCTTATCTATATACTCCAGTCCAGAAATTTTTTCATGTTTTCCTGGCTGAGTATGGCTCTTATATAATTTTTGCATCAAAAGCGGGTAAAGAATTTCTTCAATAAGGCTGCTTTTGCCTGAACCAGACACCCCGGTAATGCAAATAAATAACTCTAAGGGGATCTTTACAGTAATATTCTTCAGGTTATGATGGACTGCCCCGACTATCTCTAAAAATTTTTTACTGTGATGCCGTTTAACAGGTACAGGAATAAACATATCACCTCGCAGATACTTACCAGTAAGAGAGTCATTACTGGCTATAATATCCTCAAGGCTTCCCTGAGCCACAATCTTACCACCTGCTTCCCCTGCCCCTGGACCAAGGTCAATAATAAAATCTGCCTGCCGGATAGTTGATTCATCATGCTCTACCACAATAAGGGTATTGCCTATATCCCTCAACTGACACATGGTATTGAGCAGCCTTTGATTATCCCTCTGATGAAGACCAATGCTTGGCTCATCAAGTACATACAAAACTCCAACCAGACCAGAGCCTATCTGGGTTGACAGTTGAATCCTTTGTGCCTCTCCACCAGAAAGTGTTTTGGTCATACGATTAAGGGTAAGATAATTCAGTCCTACATTGTTCAAAAAACCAAGTCTCTCCTGTATCTCCTTCAGTATCTTTGCAGCTACAAATCTTTCAAACTCGGTCAAGACAATATCCTCAAAAAAGCCCTTTAATTCCTTGACAGACATCTCGGTTACCTGGCTAATAGATTTCCCGCCCACTGTTACCGAAAGGGCTTCCTTTTTCAATCTTGCCCCTTGACAAACAGGACATGTCCGAATGGACATATAACCTGTTATCTCCTCACGAACCTTTTCTGATTCTGTCTCTTTGTATCTCCGATTAAGGGTTGGGATTATACCCTCATAACCCCCGTAATATCTTTCCCCATATTTTGTCTGGCAATAATACCCATCCCTTGACCCATAAAGAATGATGTCTTGCTGCTCTTTGGTCAAGCTCCCAAAAGGAAGATCCAATCGAAACCCTTCTCCTCTGGCTACCCGTTCTATCTGATAGAGCCAGGAAGATGAAAAACCCAAGGGAATGATTGCCCCTTCGTAAATCGTTTTTGATTTATCTGGCACGATCAAATCAGGGTCAATCTCTATCTTAGAGCCAAGCCCCGTGCAATCTGGACATGCCCCATAAGGGCTATTAAAAGAAAACATCCTTGGAGATAATTCCTCATAGCTAACCCCGCAATCCACGCAAGCCAATTGTTCAGAAAAAACCCTTTCCTCCCCTTCATCAACAACCACCATAACTATCCCCTTAGCAAGAGCAGAAGCAGTTTCTATAGAATCAGCCAGCCTGCTTCTTATTTCAGGTTTAAGGATAAGCCTGTCTACTACTATCTCGATATGATGCTTTTTATTTTTTTCCAGCGTTAAAGGTGTTGCTTCAGAAATATCTTCAGACAGATCATATGTTTTTCCATCCACTCGAACCCTGACATAACCATTCTTTTTGGCTGAAGCAAAAATCTGTTGATACTCCCCTTTTCTACCTCGAACAACCGGAGCAAGGATCTGAAGCTTTTTGTCTTTTTTGTCCTTTTTGTCCGACCCCAGAGACATAATCTGTTCTACTATCTCATCCACGCTTTGCCTGCAAATCAGCTTACCACAATTATAGCAGTGAGGGCTGCCTATTCTGGCATAAAGAAGACGAAGATAATCATATATCTCGGTTACCGTTCCTACTGTTGATCGAGGATTTTTTGCAGCGGTTCTTTGTTCGATAGCAATGGCTGGTGAAAGCCCGCTAATGTAATCCACATCAGGCTTTTCCATTTGCTCTAAGAATTGTCGGGCATAGGCAGAGAGGGATTCAACATACCTTCGTTGTCCCTCAGCATAGATGGTATCAAAGGCAAGTGAAGACTTTCCAGAACCAGAAAGCCCGGTGACAACCACAAGCCTGTTTCTGGGAATCTCTATATCTATATTTTTTAAGTTATGTGATCGAGCACCCTTGATAATAATTTTTTCATCCAAAACAACACCCTGCCTGATCAATAGCAATCGGTCAGTCAATAGCGGAAACCAGCAAAGGAGCACCAGTCACCAGAACAAAGGAACACCAGAGCACCAGTAAAGAGTTTGACTGATACTCTGGTGGCTGGTGCTCTGGTGCTTTAATGACTGGTGATGCGTCTCTACCGCACCCTTTCCATAATCCTGTCCAGATCCTCTTGCGAATAAAACTCTATTTCAATCTTTCCTATACCCTTTCCTGTTCGATTAATCCTAACCTTTGTACCAAGAGACTGCATTAATTTTTCCGCACAAGATTCCAGAGCAATATCAACAACAGGCTTTTCTTCTGCCACCTTTAATGTTTCACGTGAAACATTCTCTTTCATCTTTTTAATAAGAGCCTCTACCTCTCTTACTGAAATGCCGTTCTTTACAATCTTTCCGCATACCTCTTGTTGCTCTGCTTCATTATCTAAAGACAAAATTGCTCGAGCATGTCCCATAGAAATTGTTCCTTTAGCCACCTCTTCTTGAATAGGTTTAGGTAATTTTAGTAGCCGCAAGCTATTGGCAACAGAGCTTCTGTCTTTTCCAACCTTTTTTGACAAATCCTCTTGAGTTAAATGAAACTCTCTAATTAATTGTTGAAACGCCTCTGCTTCTTCCATGGGATTAAGGTCTTGCCTCTGGATGTTTTCAATCAAGCCAATCTCTAATGCATCCTCATTGGACACCTCTCTTACAATGGCTGGAATTCTTTCTAAGCCAGCCTCGTGAGCAGCACGAAGCCTTCTTTCACCAGCAATTAACCCATATCCATCTTTATGGGGACGAACAAGTATTGGCTGAATAACGCCCTTCTCTATTATTGATTCCACCAGATCTCTTTGCTTCTCTGGATCAAAGTATCGTCGTGGCTGATATTCTCCTGGAACAATCTCTGTAATCCTAATCTCTCGAACTATCTCTCCATTTGCTCTTGCCTCTGGAATTAAAGCGTCCAAACCCTTTCCTAAAGCTATTCTTTGCATCCTCTCTTCACTCCTTTGTTGATAATTTTTTATTGTTCGTTTTGTCACTGTTAATCAAGAATGATGTTAATGTCCTTAACACATCCAATAAATCCTGCCTGTTAAAGCAGTTGAACCCTTCCACCCGAACCCTCCCACATTAAAGGGAAGGGAATTTTTAGTACTCCCTTATTAAGAAAGGAGGATTCTGGTACTCTCTCATCAATGTTGTTTTTACAGATTGAGTTTATCATATAGGACATTGGATGTCAAGAGGAAAATGAGTCTTTTGAAAAAAAATTTTAGTGAGCGTTGCATAGCAACCAAAGCCACTGTCGTTGTGAGCGAAGCGAAGCAATCTCGACTTATGGGATT
>JASEHA010000086.1 GCA_030018795.1 bacterium | reverse complement strand
TGCCGATTTCAGGGTAGCACCTCTGGCAGAGGTAGCACTGGCAGCAGACCTTCTGCCTCTGGCAAGTCGCAGCTACAAGAATACCAGATAAGCATTTTACTATTTTTGGTCTGAGGCGATTCCTATGAGCCAGAAAAAACTGGAGCATCGAGTTTTAGGAGTAATTATGGCTGTAAGGATTAAAGAGAAATTGGAGCAGATGAAGGCAGACTTGAGAGGGATGGGGAGTGTCCTGGTTGCTTATTCTGGCGGGGTAGATTCAACACTTGTGCTTAAGATTGCTCGTGATGTTCTGGGAGACAGGGTGCTGGCTGTAACTGCCAGATCACCTTTGTATACTATGACAGAGGCTGAAATAGCAGAAAGAATAGCCATGGAACTGGGTGTGCGACATTTGTTTATTGAGTCAAATGAGCTGTTAATCCCTGGTTTTACTGATAATCCGAGAAACAGATGCTACCTTTGCAAGAAGGATTTGTTTGAAAGATTACGCCAGATAGCCACAGAACATGGGTTAAACCATATTCTGGATGGCTCAAACGCATCTGATGTCAACGATATTCGTCCAGGAAGAGATGCGGCAAGAGAGTTTGGCGTGCTATCACCATTAGAAATGGCCTGTCTGACCAAGGATGAGATACGCAAATTATCAAAAGATATGGGACTTACTACCCATGATAAACCATCCAACGCTTGCCTTGCCTCACGTTTCCCATATGGCAAACAAATTACTCCTAATGCGTTAAATATGGTGGAGATAGCAGAGGGGTATCTTAAAGAGCTGGGGATCTCCAATATACGGGTAAGGCATTATGAAAATCTCTGTCGAATTGAGGTAGATAGGCAGCAGATGCATCTTTGCATAGAAAAACAGGATATGATTGTAACCAGACTCAAGCAGCTTGGCTATAATTTTGTAACCCTTGACCTTGCAGGATACCGCAGCGGGAGCATGAATGAGGTGTGAGTATGGCAAAAAGGGGAGAAAAAGTTGCTGTGGCTATGAGCGGCGGGGTTGATTCATCTGTAACTGCTTATTTGCTTAAGGAAGCAGGCTATAAGGTTATAGGCATTACTATGAATCTGCTTGAATTGGGTTGTGAAATCGAGCAGCCAGACACATGCTGTTCATTGCAAGCTTTTGAAGATGCCAGGGATGTAGCAGTCAGGCTGAGCATAAAACACTATATTGTTGATTGCAAGACAGAGTTTGAGCAAGAAATAATTCATCCCTTTATGGATGAATACCTTAATGGCTATACCCCAAATCCATGTGTTGCCTGTAATTCTATGATAAAGTTTGGATTATTGCTTGACAGGGCAAGGCAATTAGGGGCAAAGTATCTGGCTACCGGACATTATGCGAGAATAGAACAGAAAGATGCACGATTTGTGATTAGAAAAGGGATTGATGCAACTAAGGATCAATCCTACTTTCTCTATCGGCTTACTCAAAAGCAGCTATCGCAGGCAATCATGCCCCTGGGTAATTATCACAAGGCAGATGTGCGTAAGATAGCAGAAAGGCTTGGGCTTAAAACAGCAGCCAAGACTGAATCACAGGAGATATGCTTTATCCCCCAAAACAATTATCAGGAATTCATCAAGCAAAGGGCTGCAGACAGGCTTGTTCCAGGTGATATTCTCGACAGTGATGGAAATATCATTGGCAGGCATGAAGGGATTGCCTTTTATACCATAGGACAGAGGCGGGGGTTAGGGATTGCAGTTGGCAAGCCGCTTTATGTCATCCGTATCGACTCGTGTAGAAATGCTGTTATTGTTGGTGATAAAGACCTGCTTTATAGCCAGAGACTGACGGCTAAATCAATGAATTGGGTCTCTGTCCCAGGCATTACCTCAAGGCTTTCGCTGATGGCAAGGATAAGATACTTACACAAAGAGACAAAGGCTTTTGTCTCACCCTTAAATGGGGGCAGTGACATGGTGAGTGTAGAGTTTGATGAGCCTCAACAGGCAATAACACCAGGCCAATCAGTGGTTTTTTATAGAGATGATGAGGTTGTTGGCGGCGGGATAATTCAAGCTGAACAATTAGGGTGAGTTGCCAGCTAACATTTAACAGAAAAAAGTGGTCATGGGTTGTCCCCCTTAACAAAGGGGGCAGGGGGTTGTTACTCCCTTTCCCTTAAAGGACAGGCATCTATGCTAAGAAAAATTTTCAAGTCAACCCGAATAGCCATAGGCTTATTAATCATTATTGCCCTGTCTTGTATTATCGGCACGGTTATCCCCCAGAATATGCCTGATTATGCCTATATAGCCAGATATGGGGATAATGTATATCGATTCTTGAAGTTAACCTCTTTTACGGATGTGTACCATTCGTGGTGGTTTGTTGGGCTGCTGGCATTATTGGGGCTTGATATTCTTGGCTGTTTTCTTTGCACAAAGGCACAAAAATATAGTCTTCAATCAAACCAATGGAGAAAAATTGGGGCGTATGTTACTCATCTCAGCATCCTTATTATCCTTATCGGAGGGATAGTAGGCAGTTTAACCGGGTTTAATGAACATCTTGAGATCAATGAAAAGGATACGGTCAGGCTGCCGCATACGGATATTTATCTTAAGCTTGAAAACTTTAGCCTCGAATATTATCCCAATTCATTGATGCCAAAGGATTATAAAAGCACACTGACCATTATCGAACAGGGTAAAAAGGTTTTGACAAGGACAATAGAGGTCAATCATCCATTGGTCTATAAAGGGATATGGATTTATCAGTCAAGTTATGGCAAGACAAGAAGCAGCACCCATGATAATCGGGTAACCATACAGGCAAGCAAGGATAACGGAAAATGGGTAAAAAAATTTCATGTTAAGATAGGGGATGAGTTCCATATCCCTCAAACAGATATAACCATCAAGGCAGCCCGATTTTTACCTGATTTTATCATGAATGGGAAGAAAATCTACTCTCAATCAGAAAAATTCAATAATCCGGCGGTTGAGTTAGAGGTTTATGATGGCAAGAAACTTAAGGCTGCTCAATGGGCTTTCTATAATTACCCAGATTATCATCATGGTAAAAACATGGATATTGAGCTTAAACTCATTGGATTTGGAGCTGTAGAATTCTCTGGCTTGCAGATAGTAAAGGATCCATCTGTCCCGATTGTCTGGACAGGATGCGGGTTGCTAATGCTTGGGTTACTGCTGTCCTTTAAAGTAAAAAATGAAGAATGCACCTAAAAGGTGTTCACTACATCAGGAGTTTAAAAATGGATGCTTTCTGGTTTGGAATTGCTTTGATTGCCTATGGTATAAGTGCTTTTTTCTATACAATGCTTTCATTGTTTGGCAGGCTAACTCTGGGCAAACTGGCTGTCGGTGTTGCTATAGCAGGTGTTATTTGCCATACTATGGGATTGATTATCCGAACAATTGATGCCGGTCATGCACCATTTACCAATCTATACGAATCTCTGGTATTCTCTTCATGGTCAATGGTTACATTCTATCTCCTGATTGAATACCGATACAAGGCAAAGGTTATTGGCGGGTTTGTCACATGGATGGCATTTTTAACCATTGGCTATGCCTCGCTGCTTCCCGATAGGGTGAAACAGGTAACCCCATTGGTGCCTGCATTGCAGAGTCACTGGCTGGAATTCCATGTTGCGGCCTGTTTCCTGGCTTATGCTGCCTTTGCCGTTGCCTTTGGGTGTGGGATAGTGTATCTATGTAAATCAATGGGCAGGAGGCAGAGGAGACAAAAACTACACAGTGAAAATCAAGAAGCAGATAATTCGTCAAGCACCCTTGACATGATTGATAACTTAAGCTATAAAACCATCAGATTGGGGATATTCCTCTTAACTATCGGGATTATTACTGGTGCTGTCTGGGCAAACTATTCATGGGGGACATACTGGAGTTGGGACCCAAAGGAAACATGGGCATTGGTTACATGGATTATCTACATCATCTACCTTCATGTCCGAATAACCCCTGCATGGCATGGGAAAATGGCAGCATGGCTGGCTATTATTGGCTTTGTTGCGGTTATTTTTACCTATCTTGGGGTAAATTTACTTATGAAAGGGCTTCATAGCTATATTTGAGTTAATAGTAAACGGTTAGCTATCCTTTGTGTTCCTATCCTCTAATTTTTCCTTTATCCTCATGGTCTCCCCTATTAATTCCGGATTATTCAGCACCCCTTTGCTCATCAGGTCTGCTTCTATCAAGCAGCTATTGTAAGGAATACTTCCGAGTATTTTTAGCCCATGAAGGCTATTAACAAGGATTTCATATTCATTAGAGAATCGTATCTTATTACACACCACAAAGGTATTTTTAACCCCAATATCCCTTGCCAGTCTTTCCACACTTTTAGCGGTCTGAACACTTCTTTGCCCTGGTTCAACCACAACAATAAAGGCATCAACACAGCTTGCTGTTGCCCTGCCCATGTGCTCGATACCTGCATCCATGTCCATAATCAGCACATCCTTATCCTTATCTAATAAAAGATGCTGCATCAGGTTTTTGAGCAAGACATTAGCCGAACACATACATCCACCAGCCCCTTTTTCTATTGTGCCCACAGACAAAAACCGAATATTATTAAACATTATCCCAAATCTATCAAGCAAATCGCTTACATCTGGATTTAACCTGAAGAAACCACTAATATCCTGGCTTCGCCCTGTTCTTTCCTCAATCATTGTTTTCATCCCTGAGATAGGGACAATTTTATCAAGTAATTCTTGAGGGAAACCAAGAGCAGATGCCAGATTACCATCAGGGTCGGCATCTACAGCCAAAACCCTTACCCCATCTACAGCATAACACCCTGCCAGGGCAGCACTTAATGTTGTTTTCCCTGCTCCACCCTTACCCGAAACAGCTATTCTCATCAAATATCTCCTTGCTAAGTTAGAAAATAAGAATCCAGAGTAAAAAAGCTGTAGGGAACGGTCATAACCGTTCCCTACTCGTTGTTTAAGCTATTCTATTTCTTCAGCAATTCTGGATTTTCTCGTAAAATTACCCTTTTATCCTTACGGGTATCCCGGCAATAACAGCATACACCTCATCGGCTGCATTACAAACAAGTTGATTTGTTTCGCCCAGAACATCAGTAAATACCCTTGCCAATTTATTGGGAGAGATACCGCCAAGCCCAACCTCATTTGAGACAACAATAATATCATTGTCTATTCTCTTCAAAACATCAACCAATCCTTCTGCACTCTGACAAATATCCTCATACCCTTTTCCATCTAATAATAGGTTTGAGATCCAAAGGCTCAGGCATTCTATCAATATGACACTATTTCCGCTAACACTCAGTAAAACCCTTTCTATATCCACTGGCTCTTCAATCACTAACCACTCTTTTGGCCGGGAAGTCCTGTGCTTTTCCACCCTTTCTTGTGTCTCATCATCAAGTGGGACACAAGTAGCAATATAAACAACCCCTTTATTCTTTCCCTCAGCCATCTGACAGGCAAATTTACTCTTTCCAGAACGAATGCCGCCGATGATAAAGGTAATCAAGGTAATGCCTCCGTCCGTAATTTCTCAACCGCATCCATCGCAACCCGAACAGTGCCAATCATCATTTGTCCTCTGGCTGTGCCATGGCAATCCGAACCACCAGTGATTAATAACCTGTATTTTTTTGCCAGTTTTTCATAATGTTTCCAGAGTGGCAAAGGGTGCATGGGGTGGTAAGCCTCAATACCCTTAATGCCCAATCTGACTAATTCAGGAATAATCTCATCACACATGGAGACACCTGGATGTGCCAAAACAGGCACGCCGCCTGCTTCGCGGATTATCCTTATTGCCTCTTCTGGTGAAATCCTTGTCTTTTTTATATAACAGGGCTTATTGTACCCAAGATAGAGATTAAAGGCTTCCTGCACAGAGGAAACAATATTTTCCTTGCAAAGAACAGTAGCTACATGAACACGGCCAACAGAGCCTTTGCCAGCTACCTCAAATATCTGCTTGCTATCAATCTTTATGCCTATTGCTGCCAACTTTTTAATCATCTCAAATATCCGTGATATCCGTGTCTTGCGAAAAGCCTCTAATCTCTCATTAAAACACGAATCATTCATATCCATAAAATACCCTAAGATATGGATTTCATGCTGCATAGCAACAGCACTCAACTCAACACCAGGTATAATCTTAATTGAGTTAGAAGCATACTCAATAGCCTCCCTTGCACCATCAATTATATCATGATCACAAATAGATATAGCCTTCAGCCCCATTTCCCTTGCATATGTAACTACCTGCTTTGGAGAAAGCGTAGAATCTGAAAACCATGTATGAATATGTAAATCTGCGTCCATATGTTTTTAGCTATTAGCTGATAGCAGTTAGTCGTTAGCTATTAGCCGTTAACTGGATAAAATATTAACAGCTAACCGCTACTATCAGCTAACTACTAAGAGCTTTCCTCCCTCACCCTCTTCCTCACATTATCCATGATTCCATTAATGAATCCAGCAGAATCATCTGAGCCATAAATCTTAGCTATCTCAATGGCTTCATTAATAACCACAGCAGCTGGAATGTCACCACAAAATATAAGCTCAAAGACTCCTATCCGTAAGATATTCAGGTCTATCATAGCCACTCGGGTTATATCCCAATTCTTACAATATATCCTGATCATCTCATCTATTGAGGCTATATTTTCAGACACACCCTCTACTAAAAATTCAGCATATTCTCTTACCTCTACTGCTGTCTTTTTATGAAAATCCATACACACAGAAAGATTCCTTTCTATTTTTCCGTGAATCATTTCCATAGAAAAAAGCAAATGCAGAGCAACTACCCTTGACTGTCTCTTATTTTTTCTTTGCATAATTATTTAATAATCCGATAAAGGTTTGCCATTTCAATTGCCGAAAGACCAGCATCAAACCCTTTATTTCCGCTTTTTGTTCCTGCCCTTTCCACAGCCTGTTCGATTGTATTGGTAGTAAGAACCCCAAAGATAACTGGTATCCCTGCAGCAAGAGAGGCTTGAGCTATCCCCTTGGAAACCTCAGCACAGATATAATCAAAGTGCGGAGTATCACCACGAATAACCACCCCAAGGCAGATAATAGCATCATATCCTTTGTGGGAATTAGCAGCTAATTTATTAGCCAGATATGGTATCTCAAATGCTCCTGGTACCCGGAAGATATCTATATCGTCATTTGATGCCCCATGCCTGAGCAAGGCATCCAAACATCCAGTTTCAAGCTTAGAAGCAATAAATTCATTAAAACGACTGACGATAAGTCCAAACTTTAATCCCTTAGCATCAAGCTGTCCTTCATAAACACTCATTATTTTTCTCCTGAATTTTGGAATAAGGATAGGTGAAAAGGCTGTGTAGGGAACGGTCATGACCGTTCCCTACAACCCTTTTCAATACTCATTATATGGTACATTAGAGATATCAACCCCTGCATGGTTTATCTTGATTAACCCCTCAAGAGGGTTATAGAGATAGCCGCCGACATTGCCGTTTCCAGTTGGCTTAAGATCTGTAGATTCGGTAATAGTTACCAGATTACTATCATTGCCTTCTTTTATAGAGAGATTGAGCATCACCTTTGGTATGGGTGAAAGATGTTGAGCAAACTGTTTTACCTCAAGGTTTTCAGGATATGCCCTATCAGCATTAGCATACCATGTAGCAGAGACAATCTCTAATGTTCGTCTGATAGTTTGAAGATTAAACTTGGTTACAGTCTCTCGGGTAAAGTTAATCGGCATCAGAATAACATTATTTACATTAAGACCCATTTTTTTGAATAACTCAAGAATATCCATTTTCTCATCCTCCTTCTTTTTGTAAAATTTGGTCATGAGCTTTAGACCATTGTTATTAATATATCATACATTGAAGGAGATGTCAATAAAAATTCGCTTTGACTGGTAATCGCTCAGTAATCGGTGGGAAGATTAACTACAGAGATCACATTAGAGCAATAGTACCTCATGACAATTAAAATTATGGGTTATGAGTAGGGTGGGCATTGCCCA